>JBJKRA010000050.1:0-7565 GCA_046704905.1 Candidatus Woesearchaeota archaeon | reverse complement strand
AGTAATCCCAATTCTCAATTAGATATGCAATCAACTGAAAATATATGCGATCGTACCTTCCATCCCATTGATAATACAACGGAAAATGGACAAAGTTATTTCTTAATTCAACTATAATCTCAAGAATCTGCTTAAATAAAGTTATCTTATCCTTATTTTTTTCTTTGATTTTTAGAAGATTAAGTAATCTATCTTTCATATGACTTAATGTTCTATTTCTTGCTTCTGTTCTCAGATACTCTAAAGGTTCAGATATAAACAAGACAATCTTAATCATTCCTTCAAATGCTGAATTTAGTAGAACCTCACCGGATACATCCTGCAATGATCTATGCTGGTTTGTTATATTTCTGTAATCTCTTATAATATTCTGAAATTGCTTTAGCAAATCTCTCTTATATGTCTCATAATCTCCCTCTTTTCCTTGAACAATTCGTAAAATTTGGCATTCCATCTCTAAAGGCAATTTCTTTAACTCGTGCAATCTCTCTCCGACGCTAGTTCCCATTGTTATATCCCCCAATTTGTGAATAGGGCTTTGGAGAATATTTTTTCATCAATTTTGGGTTCTCAGAATAGACATATTTATGCTTATTACTTCCCTCGCCTGTAAGAAGTTTTTCTTCATACCTTATTGTTTTTCTACTACGGGGGTAAGTATTGATTTTCCCGACCTTACTTCTTTTTCTTTTGAATTTCGTATGGATTTGATTAAAAATGATATCTGTAATTTCCTTTTTATATCGATTGGATGCTCTCTTCTCTGAACAGGAGTTTTTTGTTGCACCTAAAATTAAATCTGCAATGTCAATAAAAACGGAGAATTTAGCATTTTGGTTGGTCTCTTTTTTTGGGTTGGAATCTATAAAAGAAATTTCTTCAGGAAGGGATGCCTTTGACCTTGATCTAATTTTTTTTATCGCATACTTACTAAATAACGGGTTATCAGTTTTTCCGCCAGCATCAATGAATATCCCTTCAACATTGACTTCTCTGTATCGATACGTAAAGCGATTTATGGCATAGGTTACCGATAATCTTGTAAATATTTTTTCTATTCGCTCATCTCTCTGAGAACCTTTCTCGGGTATAATTATCTCATTTTTGTCAGCGATGGTTATGTTAATAAAAAGTTCCTTTTCGATTAACTTTGAAGAAAGGAGTTCTATGTATGCTTTTGCCAATAATCGCTTCTGATTGTCAGCCCTTCCATATTCCTTATAATGAATTTCTGGTAACTTTGTTATTTTGCCGTGTCGCTTTCGAATTGAATTAATTATCTTATGAAAAGTTTCTTTTTTTATTGCAATACTATTAATTAGGATTGTACTCTTATCTAAATAGGACTCATCAACAAAGACATATAGAGATATCTCATCGAGTTTTTTTACCATTTTTACTGCAGATGTTACTTGTGGGGATTAATACCCTCCTTATATTAAAATAACCAGTTTAAAATATTTTCCTATATGATGCATATATTCTGAACAAATTTTACCCACCGCCGCCATCGGCTCGGGCCTATCCCTCCCTCATTATACTGCCGCCATCCCCGGAGGGGCCACTTCCCCCTGGCGGCCTCTCTTTCTCCCTCCCACAGCCCTCGCGTCAGTGATGGCCGTCGAACCACCCCCTACCTTTAAAAACGCGACCGAACACCCACACTGAATCATGATCATCACCGTAAAGAAGCGCGACTACACTATCGTCCCGACAAGGGACTCCCACGACCGGAGAGCCCAGCGCTACGCGAACGCGATAGCCGAAGCCTTCCGCGCCATCGGATTGACCGAGGACGACTTCGAGATAGAGCAAGGTATCGCCTTCAAAAAAGGAAGAGCAAGCGTATCGTGGTGGATCGGCGACCACCGCTGCTACGTCAGCTACGACAAGCTCATCTACGTCGACAACCTCCAGCTATTGGCCAAGGTCCTCAAGGACCATCTGGGAAACCTCACCGAGGACAACCTCGACGAGTTCATCGACACCTTCAAGGAAAACGATAATATAGAGGAAGAGCGAAAGAAGGCGAGAGAATTCTTCGGTATCGACAACCCTAGTCTAGAAATCATAGACAAGCGCTATAAGGCCCTCGCCAAGGCCCTCCACCCCGACATGCCCACAGGAGACCTGGAGAAGTTCAAGGAACTAAATCGCCATCATAAGACCCTGAAAAGGGAATTAGAGTAGCCTACAGGTTGCCTATCGCGAGGAGGATCTTCTCATGGCCCTTGATCAGCTTCCTGAACCGCTCGAGCTCCTCCTGCACGATCCTGCTCCTATCTTCTGAATGCCCTGATCTTTCCATGCTGTATCCACCCTTTGATCTCTTCTCTCGTGTAATACCCTTCCCTGATGCCTATCATCGCTCTCGCATATGCAGGAGCGTCGGGTATCCTGAATCTCCCTTTGTTCGCGAGCACGAAATGCTTCGCGGTGATGAAGGCGGTCCGTCTGTTCCCGCTTGCGAAAGCATGGTTCACGACAAGCGCCTGCATGAGCGTGGCAGCCTTATCGTACAGGTCGCCCTGCTGCTCCTTTGAGGCTTCGATCGCCTGAGCTATCTTCGAGACGCTAAGGACCTTCGGTTGATCGGCTTTCTTCGCTTTTATGAGCGCAAGGGCCAGCGCATTGAACTCGATAACCTCATCTGGCGATGGGTAGGCAAGGCTCGCCATACGTGACGAAAAAGCGCACACCTAATATAAATCCTTCGGAAAATAGCATGAGATAGCCTCCCGCATCAGAAGGCCTCGACCTGCCCGGAAAGGACCGTCCCTGAAAGGATATTGTTCGCCAGGTGCTTGTTCTTCATCTTCTTCAGGCTCTTCTCCTTAAAGACCTGTATCCTCCTTGAAAGCGCCTTCTCGAACCTCGCGAGATCCGCCTCTTTCTTTGACGCGGTCCCGATATACAGGTCGATATCGCTCCCCTCGATATCCTCGCCTCTCCTGCGTTCCTGGCGATGACATTCTGGGAAGGCGCCTTGGTGCTCGTCTCGACGATCGTGGTCAGGGATATCATCGACCGTCTCTCCGACGGCCTCGTCAGGATAAGGGAGAGGGTGCAGCGCTGAAAGGAATAGCCTACCGCCTTCTCGAGCGTTTCCACAGGATGTCGAAGTATTCCTGGTAGGAATCGTGCGTCTCCCGGCTGATGATCCGCACCCCTGCGAACTCCTGCAGCGGCAGGAACAGGAGTACGCGGTCCCTGCCGTACACGATCGTCGAGGTCTTCTGCGCTCCGATCGCCTCGTCGGGCAGCACCCTGCAGTCGGTGAACGGGGAGTCGAGCGCCTCTATCCCGCTGTCCGAGCCGTGGACGAGCAGGCGGCGCCGCACCTTCGCCGCGATCCTGCGTTCGTTCCAGTGCTTGTACCAGAACGGCGCGATGAGAGGGCCCTTGCCTGTGTAGCCGATGATCGAGTACGGGCTGCCGTCGCGCAGCAGGTCCTCCATGCTCGTCTTGAAGCCTTCCTTCCCCTCGAACACCTCTACGAAGAGCGACTGCCTGCCGCTGGGCACGAGCGCGGAGAGCGACGCGATTAGCCCTTTGAGCGGCAGCTCCTTCTCCTGCAGGAGGTCCATGAGCTTCTCGGGCTCTGCCGCGCAGAAATATTTCCTGTTCTCCCTGACCACGTAGCTGA
Source organism: Candidatus Woesearchaeota archaeon (assembly GCA_046704905.1). Taxonomy (GTDB): domain Archaea; phylum Nanobdellota; class Nanobdellia; order Woesearchaeales; family JAWAQC01; genus JAWAQC01. Next base: position 3,919 of record JBJKRA010000050.1, on the reverse strand, counting down.
CCAGGCCCTTCCTGATGAGCTTGTCGAGGATATGGTACGTCACGGCCCGTTCCACTTTCGACTGCCGCGAGATGCTCGAGGCAAGGCTCTGCCCTGACTCCAGGAGCTGCACATAGACCCGTATCTCCGTCTCGGTCATGCCGAGCTCCTTGAGGATCCGCGTCTCCATGCAGGTATCCATGGCGTGGGATTATATAATCTTTTCTATTGTTATCATGAAAGATAATAACAAAAATCTAAATAGTTATACCACTACACAATGGTAAAATGAAAGACATCTACTGGCAGATCGTCCAGCGCTCCCTCGGCGTCTATAGCAAGGAAGAGCAGGACAGGATACGCGAAGGCAGGGTGACCGTCGTCGGCGTGGGCTGCGACGGGGGCATGGACGCCTACATCCTCACGAGGATGGGCACGGGCCATCTGCGGCTGATAGACCGCGACGAGAACGAGCTCTCCAACATCAACCGCCAGCCCATGGCGACCTATGCTACCGAAGGCGTCCCCAAGGTCTATGCGGCGAAGATGATCCTCCGCGACATCAACCCGACCGTCGAGGTGGCAGCCATCGACGACAGGCTCACCGAGGCGAACGCAGAAGAGCTCCTGCAGGGCAGCGACGTCGTCCTGCAGTGCACCGACAGCATGCCTGCCCGCATCGTCTCGGTGCGGGCGGCGAAACGCCTGGGCATCCCCATCGTCGTCATGACCGGCCAGCCCCCTTTCCGCTCGTTCGTCTCGACGGTCATGCCGGACGGTCCGACCTACGAGGAGCTCTTCGGCATCGATTTCATGGCAGAGAAAAGCTTCGCCGACGATTCCGGACTCGCGCATCAGGTGGAGGCGTTGAAGTACGAGCGCGCAGAGCATGCTGCAGAGCGTGCCTCCGCCGCCTGGCTGCAGGCATACAGGGAAGGGAAGGCAGGTTGGGGCATCACCCCCGAGCGCGCCTATCTCACCTCGGTCTACCAGTGCCATGAGGCGCTGGCGATCCTTGCCGGAAGGGCTCCCAAGGCGATAGCGCCGAAGGCCTACCTCTCCGACCTCGACGGCCTCGCCGAGTTCGGCCGCCCGGACGCTATCGCAGCGATACTCGCCCCGGACAGGGGGCACTGGGACTACAGGTCGTTCTGAATGGCATACGCGCATCTCATAGGCAAACCCTTCCAGAAGGACGCGACCGAGCTGCGCTACCATGCGAAGGGCCAGGGCACGCGGACCGTCTTCCTCGACGACCGTGTAGTGGCGGGAAGTCCGCTCTACGCCATCGTGCGCTCTGTCGAGGATGCGCATGAGGATCAGGTGAGTCACGTCGGCGCGCACGCGCACACCTGCGACAGCGCCTTCCTCTTCATGGGCGACGGTCCGGATCTTGAAGGCCTTGTCTGCGAGGTCGCTCTCGGCGATGAGCGCTACCGTCTCGAAAGCCCTGCCTCGGTCTTGATCCCCAAAGGCCTCGAGCATTCCTACCGTTTCCTCTCCGGCAGCGGCTACTACATCAACATCGTGCTTGCCGGGAACTACAACGCCTCGCTATTCCAGAAAGATGATACGCAATCCATTTAAACAGTGAAAACACTCCGGTAACCATGGAAAAGGTGATCTTCCGCGACTCCAAGGGGCGAAAGATAGCCGGTCTTCTAGAGGAAAGGAGCGAGAGCGCCGTCATCCTCTGCCACGGCCTGGGCAGCCACAAGCAGGGCCCGCTCATCGAAGCGATCAGGAAGGCCCTCCCCCAGACGACCTTCTCCATCGACCTCCTCGGACACGGCGAAAGCGAAGGCGAGTACAACGACATCACCCTGACCGAAGCCATGGACGACGTGAAGAGGGCCAGGGAGTACCTCATGGGGAGAGGCTATGAGAAGGCAGGCTTCGTCGGCCACAGCTTCGGAGCGGTCGCCGGCATCATGGCGCAGAAGGGCGCGAGGTTCGATTTCCTCGTCCTCATCGCTCCCCCGAGCTACTACGACGTCGGAGAGATCCTCCACAGCAGCATCTACGTCCTGCGCGAGTTGAACGCCCTCAACAGCCGGGACCCGGACAAGCAGGACGCGAAGATCAGCATGGCGTTCTTCCGCGACTACGGCTCCCACGACAGCTTCCGCGCGGCAGAGAAGATCAAGGCCCCGGCGCTCATCATCCAGGGCGAAAAAGATAATATTGTCCCGCCGGAAAAGACCATAGAACTGCATAAGAGACTGAAGAATTCCTATCTCAAGATCTTTAGAGGAGCGGACCACAAGTTCACCGGCAGGACAGAGGAGCTCGTGGCCATAGTGAAAAGCTACGTCGGAAGGCACGCCTGACATAGGACATGCCGGTGCGCAGAGCATAAAAGATTTCTCTGCTTCTTCTGCTTCATGGAAGAAGACTTGGCAGAAAGATTCTGGAACGAGTGGCTCGACGCTGACCATCTCAAGCGTCTTAAGCTTCTTAGGAAGACCCAATTGGTCAGGGAGCTCGCAAAGCATCTCAAAGGCATCCTCTCTCCTGAGCAAGCTAAGAGTACGGTCGCGCAGCTGCTCGAAGGCTATCTAGAGGACCTTGAACAGGCTATCGTAGCAAGGATGGAGGGGAAGGAAAAACTTCGTCCGGAATACGAGATGGAACTGAAGAAGATTGCGAAGGGCAAAGTCCATCGCTTCAAGGGCATCGAAGACCTGAAGGAAAAGATCCGGCGAAAAGGCGCCTGACCTTCCCCAACCTTTATATATCCCCCCCACGGACCGTGGGACAGCATGGAATTTTCCGATCTCGATCTCAAAGAGGAGCTCCGTAAGGCCCTCGCGCACGAAGGCTACAGGGAGCCGACCCCCATCCAGCAGCAGGCCATCCCTCCCGGTCTCAGAGGGAAAGACGTCATGGGCATCGCCCAGACCGGCACCGGCAAGACCGCCGCCTTCCTCCTCCCCATCCTCCAGCACCTCGAAGGGAACCAGAAGACCCCGCGGGCCCTCATCCTCGCCCCGACACGGGAGCTCGCCGCCCAGATAGACGAGAGCGCGAGGGCGTACGGGCGTTTCCTGAAGGCCAGGCACGCCGTCATCTTCGGCGGCGTCGGCCAGGGTCCCCAGGTCGATGCCCTGAAAAAGGGGATAGACATCCTCACGGCCACCCCCGGCAGGCTCCTGGACCTCATGGAGCAGGGCTTCATCAGCCTAGAGCATATAGAAGTTTTCGTGCTGGATGAGGCCGACCGCATGCTCGACATGGGCTTCATCCATGACGTCAAGAAGGTCGTGGCCAAACTGCCGAAAAAACGCCAGACCCTGTTCTTCTCCGCGACCATGTCGAAAGACGTCGAGCATCTGGCAAGGTCCATGCTGACGGATCCTGTCCACGTCGAGGTCACCCCGCAGGCCACCACGGTAGAGAAGATCAGCCAGGGGATCTTCTTCGTCGACCAGGACGACAAGGACGACCTCCTCGTCGAGCTCCTCAAGAAGGACGGCCTCGACCGCGTCCTCATCTTCACGAGGACCAAGCACCGCGCGAACAAGGTAGCGAAGAAGCTCACCGCGAGCGGCATCAAGGCCGGCGCCATCCACGGCAACAAGACCCAGAACCAGAGGACGCAGGCGCTCGGCAGTTTCCAGGAAGGACGCACCAAGGTCCTCGTCGCGACCGATATAGCGGCAAGAGGCATCGACGTCGAGGGCATCAGCCACGTCATTAACTACGATCTCCCCAACGAGCCCGAGAGCTATGTCCATCGCATCGGGCGGACAGCGAGAGCCGGCAAGGACGGCATCGCCTACAGCTTCTGCGCGGCCGATGAAAGGGGCTACCTCACCGACATCGAACGCCTTATCAAGCAGACCATCCCCATCCAGAGCCACAGGCGCTACAGCATGGCAGCGCAGAACGCCAAGGGTCCTGAATCCAGGAGCGCGCATAAGCAGCGCGGCAGGAGCGA
>JBJKRA010000049.1:0-4491 GCA_046704905.1 Candidatus Woesearchaeota archaeon | reverse complement strand
CCTTGAGCTTCTGCTTGAGCTCCTCCTTCTGGCCCTCGTTGTGGAAGAGCGTCGCTGGGTCCACGCCGGACAGGTCTGGGATGGCGAACGGTTCGGGCTTCTTCGATGCCTTCTCCTCTGCAGGGCGTTCGGATTCCTCTGGACCCATCGCCTCATCAGGGCCTCCGCCATCCGGCATCCCTTCTGCCGCAGGCTGCTCAGGCTCAGAGGAGTGGGGGGGTTGGGAGGATTTGAACCCCTCACCTTCTGCAGAGGCGTCGTCCTGAGGGGGTTGCGCCTCTCCAGCGGAAGAATCTTTCTCTTCAGGCATCGTTCTTGGCAGGGAGTTTCCCGATATGGAATTTCTTGTCCTCTTCGCCGAGCGTGAGCTTCCCGCTCGAGGCCAGGAACCCGAGATAGTCTGTCAGGCCCTCGGGCAGGATGCCGAGGAGCTTTCCGATCTCCTCCTGCGTCCGGGGCTGCTGGTCCACGACGGCGAGGATCGCGGCGTCGAGGACCTTCGTGAGCGCCCGGTTGAGCTGGTCGCGCTCTGCCTGCGCCTCCTGGTAGAGCTCGTCGACCCGATGCATCTTCATCGCGAGCTCGCTGAGGAACTCGTTCGCCGCAGGCAGCTTGATCACCTGCTGCTCGGGCTCGATCATCTCGATGTGCGCAGGCAGGAAGTAGAGCGTGAAGGAGAGGAGCTTGCTCATGTTGACGAACCACAGGTCGAGCTCCATGAAGCTGGAGAAGAAGCCCTCATCCTCCTCCTTCGCTTCCGCCAGATACTCCTTGGCCACCTCGTATTCCTCGTCCTCCTTGATCTTGGAGAGGACGTCGTCGCGGGTCTTTTCCACGTGGTCCTTGGGCCTGCCGAGCACCTCGATGACCACCTTCGCGCGCACGCACTTGTGCGAGCGTTTCTCGTCGTCGTTCCACTTGCTGATCGTTACCATGCAGGGGAGGACGAACACGAGCCGTTTTATAAATCTTGCGGAAGCGGCCCGAAAGAGAAACCGTCTTAAAGTGGAGGATGCATCCTTGGCCTGCTGTGAGGGACCAGCGCTACATCGCCGTCGTCGAATGGCGGCAGGAGGACAGGCTTCTGTTACGCGGTATGCTCAAGAGCTATGATCTGAGGACCTATGCGACGCTCGACGACGCGCTCCGTGACAGAGGCACGCCTGACCTCCTCCTGATCGACGCGGAGATCCCTGGCGGGCCGAGCAAGACAGAGCTCACCTGGATCATCAGGGCAGATCCCCGCTACAAGGCAATCCCCATCGTGGGGCTCACGTCGTATACGATGGACCAGAAGGAGAATGCGTGCTTCAGCGGCATGATCGTAAAGCCCTTCAACTACGCCGGGATGGCCGGCACGATCGAGGGCCTGCTCCTACGGAAAAACCCAAAGGTTTAAAAACGAGCGGGCTCTCTCAGGCCCAGATTCTCATACTCCAGGTGATATGCAATGGTACAACGCATCGGCGGCGCCCGAAGGAAGACACGCTACGAGCTCAAGAAGTCCCCGAGGATGCGCGGCAAGGTCAGCATCAGGCGGATGCTCCAGGAATTCGACGTGGGCGATACGGTCCAGCTGCTCGCAGAGCCCGCGGTCCAGCGCGGGATGTACTTCATGCGCTTCCACGCCAAGCACGGCGTGATCGCGGGGAAGCGCGGCAAGGCCTATCTCGTCGAGATCAAGGACTTCCACAAGAAGAAGCAACTCATCGTGCTCCCGGTCCATCTCAAGCTCGTCAGCAAGGTGAAGCGCTGATGGTCATCAAGCCCGAAGTCATCAGCCAGGAGCCCATGACCCTCGGAGAGGTCAAGGAGGTCCTGAAGAAGCACGAGAAGGACGGCGAGCTCAACTACCGCGCAGGCAAGACCTACGAGTTCATCAAGGCGATGAAGCTCCTCTCCAGGAAGGACAGCGACAAGGCCTTCAAGGAGCTCACCGATCTCGACATCCCCCGGCTCAAGGACGTCCACATCAAGAAGCTCATCGAGCTCCTCCCCACGACCGAGCAGGAGATTGACATCATCTTCTACGGCGCGACGATTACCGTCAACAAGGACAACAAGAAGAAGATCCTCGCGGCGCTCGCTCCCTACACCAAGAAGGGCAGGGACAGCGAGTAGGCAGCAAAAGATTTAAATAAGAGTACGAATAAGAGCCCTACAAAGCGTATAACGCTCGAATGTGGGTGATAATATGGCAGACCTGTTGGTTGTGAAGGCAAAGATCAAGGATGTTGTTCCTGGCTTTAACATCTCCAGCGACTTCGCTGACGCGCTCGACGCGAAGGTCAAGGAACTCGTCAAGGAAGCCGCCAAGCGGGCTGAGGGCAACAGCCGTAAGACCGTCATGGCAAAGGACCTCAAGGGCCCTTCACCTTTTTACTTTATGTTTGACCCCTACTCTGGGCGGAAGCGTCCGGACGCCTAGATCGCGTTCCCGCGCAGGACCGCCGCCTCCCGTATCCTCCGGAGCGCCAGGATGAACGAGGCCATCCGGTACGAGAGCCCCTTCTCCGTGACCAGCAGGTGCAGCTCGGTAAAGGCGTTCTGCATGCGTTCCCTGAGCCTTGAGAGCACATCCTCCTCTGTCCAGTACAGGCCCTGGTTGTTCTGCGCCCACTCGAAGTAACTCACCGTCACCCCTCCGGCGTTGGCCAGGATGTCCGGCACCACCACGGTCCTGCCCTCGAGGATGGCGTCCGCCTCCGGCGTCGTAGGCCCGTTCGCGAGCTCGAGGACCGCCCTGGCCCTGACCTTCCCGGCGTTCTCCTTCATGATCTGGCCGGCGAGGGCCGCAGGGATGAGCAGGTCCACAGGGAGCAGGAGCAGCTCCTCGTTGGATATCGCCTTCGCGCCCGGGAACCCAAAGACCGTCCCGTGCTCCTCCTTGAAGGACGCGACCTTGGCCACAGGAAGGCCCTTGGCATCGTAGATCCCGCCTTTCGAGTCGCTCACCGCGACGATGGAGAGCCCGCGCTCCGAAAGGAGCCGCGCCATGTGCGCTCCGGCGTTCCCGAAGCCCTGGATCGCGACGGTCTTTCCCGAGAGCACCCCTGCCTCGGCCATCGCCTCGATGACGTAGACGCCCCCGAGGGCCGTCGAGAAGCTCCGTCCGGCGCTCCCGCCGAGAGCGAGGGGCTTTCCGGTGATGAAGCCGGGATAGTGCCTGGCCGTGACCGTCTCGTACTCGTCCAGCATCCAGGCCATGACCTCAGGCGTCGTGTAGACGTCCGGCGCAGGGATGTCCTGCCTCGGCCCGAGGAACGGGTGGAACGCACGGACATACGCCCGGGCGACCGCCTCGAGCTCCCTCTTCGAAAGCTTCTTAGGGTCCACCGCGACCCCGCCCTTGCCCCCGCCGTACGGGATGTCCACCACGGCGTTCTTGAACGTCATCCAGAACGCAAGCGCCTTGACCTCGGAGAGGTCGACCTCGGAGTGGAACCGCACCCCGCCCTTCGTCGGGCCACGCGCATGGCTGTACTGGACCCGATAGGCCTGCAGGTACTCCATCGAGCCGTCGTCCATCCGGACGGGAAGGGTCGCCGAGAGCGTCCGCTCCGGGCTCTCCAGGAACCGTATCCTGTCTGCGGAAAGCCCTTCGAGCCTTGCCGCGTTGCGCAGCTGCTGCATCGCATAAGAGAAGGTATCGTCGCTCATGGTTCTCACCCCTGCGGACAGGGCCTTATGGCGGTCCGGACATATAAAACTAGCGGAACGCGGCGCTAGAGGCCGAGTCGTTTCCGCAGCGCTTTCGTCAGGGGCGTATAGCCCGCCATGAAGAGCTTGGAGAACAGGTAGCTCGGGAGGAGCGCTGCGAGCAGCACGAGGAGGAACGACAGCGCAGGGAACTCGGGCAGGAACCAGGACAGGTGCGGCGCCACGGCGTCGTAGAGCACCTTCGTATGGAACAGGTAGATGATCAGCGAATGCATCCCCAGGTCCGCGAACAGGAACGTGCCTGCCTTCTGCACGATCCCCGGCTGCCAGAGGAACGAGAAGAGGAGGAACAGCGCGACAGGATAGTAGTAGAGCAGGTAGACGCTGCCGAGATACCAGGAGAAGCCGGCTGCCGCGGCGAGGAAGAGCAGGAGATGCATCGCCATCTTCCTGGAGGAGATGCCGCCGATCGCATGATCCGAGAGCGCCATCCCGAAGACGAAGAAGAACAGGTAGCGCCCGAAGAACGACAGCATCGCAGGATGGCTGTTCCATGCGGGCGTCTGCACGTCGTAGTTGAGCAGCTCGAAGAAGAACGAGACGAAGAACGCGATGACGAGCCCCGCCTTGCCCGTGACCTTCTCCTTGTAGCGCTGCAGCAGCGGGAAGAGGATATAGAGCTGCAGGAGGATCGGGATGAAGTAGTAGTTGCCGTTGTTCGTCCGCCCGAAGAGCGCGTCGAGCAGGATGCCCGTGAAGGTGAGCGTCCGGTGCTCGTAGATTGCTATCCCTACCACGAAGAGCAGGTAGATCACGACGATGCGCAGCGTG
>JBJKRA010000048.1:0-12491 GCA_046704905.1 Candidatus Woesearchaeota archaeon | reverse complement strand
GCGACTGCCAGGCGAACAAGTACCTGATGCTCGATGGCAGCCACACGGACAGCGTCTTCGGCTCTGTCGCGCTCCAGTGGACGGATGTCAGCTCTGCGCTCGACTCCAGCTCCAGGAAGTCGATCGTGCTCGACAAGAACGGGCAGAACGACTTCAGTGCGACGTTCGCTGACCGCTTCGGCAACACGCAGGACATCGAGTTCGCGCACTACACCGGCAGTGCACTGACCCTTGCGGACAGCTCGAACTACGCCATCCATGTGACTGAGGGCGCACACGTTGCGGAGAACGAGTATTTCTTCCTCAACCAGGGCGACTACCAGCACTACATGGAGCTGACGAGCATCAACTACGACACGACGACCCCGTCTGACTCGAGCATCGAGTTCCAGGACATGTTCACCGGTACGGACTACCAGATCACGTCTTGGGATGCCTCGAGTGCGACGACGCTCAACGGCACGAAGGTCATCGACGGCACGACCTACTACGTGAAGGTCACGTACAACAGCGGTACGCCTTACGCGCAGTTCACCGTCGGTTCCGGCGCGAGCTACGGCGATGTGGGTTCCAGCACGCAGGTCTTCCAGTACCTTGAGCCGGAATCGGGCAAGAACTTCCGCATCGCCTTCGTGGACAACGAGACCATCGCGAGCTACAGCGCGACGACCCTCGACCTCCCGACCGGATCCGTCAGTGTCCCGGCTGCGAATAACACCGCAGGCATCACGGACGGTGCGATCAAGTACGGAACGCACTTCGCTGCCGGTACGCTCAGCATCTGGCCGATTGTCGACGGCACTGCCGTGACGGCCCCGTCCGTCCTCCTCCGCGAGGATGACGATGAGGCGAACGTCGACAACGTGGTCGTGCTCCCGACCAAGTACAGCAGCAGCTACGTCCAGGCTGCCTCGCCGCTGATGAGCGACCAGGTCGGTACCGCCGCGTACAACAACGGCGACTACACGGGCTATGTCGACTATTTCGGCACCTTCGTGAAGACCGACACCTCGGACAGCAACCAGGAGACCTCCGCGCTCTACTACCCGGACCAGCAGCTCTACGGCACTTTCTACATAGCGCCGACTGGTGCGTCCACCACGACGAGCGTGACGGGCACCTACAGCGAGCAGGTCGTGCCTATCCCGAGCAGCGCGTCTGTGACGGATGCTGAGGTCAGCAACCCGTTCGCCCAGAACATGATCGTTGTGGGCGGTCCGTGTGCGAACTCCGTCGCTGCCAAGCTGATGGGTGTGACCGATGCGGCGCAGTGTGCGGCCGGCTTCGAGCAGGGTAAGGCTATGATTAAGCTCTTTACCGATGCCGACGGCATGAACGCTGGAAAGGTCGCTCTGTTGGTCGCTGGTTACAGCGCAGATGACACCCGCCGTGCTGCGAACGTGCTTGCCAACTACGGCCAGTATGCTTCGGAGCTCAAGGGTACGGAAGTCGTCGTGAGCGGCACGTCCATGACCGATATCACGGTCAGCGCGCCGGTCGAGACGACCACCACCACTGCTGCCCAGACCACCACGACCACGGTCGCTGGCAACGGCACCCAGTAAACCTTTTTTTCTTAACCCTTTTCTTTCCTTTTTCTTCACACCTTTAATGCTTAGATAGTGCTCTTTTCTTTTAGGGTTAGGTCCGCCCGGATGCAAGAAGGGCATAGCAGGGTTGTCAATCGTCTGCCGGAGAAGGAGCTCCGCATTCCGCTAGGGGATGAGAATGGGTAACGCTATCTAAGCATCAACAATGAGCAAGAACACTCACCTGATCCGAAACACGTAGTACTCCTGCCAGAGCGTCGCATGCAGGAGCACCGTATTCTCCGAAGTCATCTTGGCGAGGAACGCGTCCTGGCGCGTGCAGTTGGAACAGGGAAAAGAGCTCGGCGTATACAGCAGCACGGACCCTGCCTTGAGCGTAGGATAGGCAGCTACGAAGTCCTCGAAATGCGTGTAGAGCGGGACGAACCTATGGGTTGTATAGGCAGCAGGAAGGGGCGTGGTCGTATAGACGGTCCCTGCAGGCAGCTTGGAATACACGGCCGGGACGGCCGGATCTGTAAGCGTCCTGTTGTGGAATGCCGCACCATCGAAATACACCATGGGAATGACCAGCATCACGACCAGCGCGAGGAACCACCAGGACCCCCACCGCCATTTCTGGCGCAGGAACAGGAGCCCGCGCACGGCCCCTATGGCCAGGAGCGGTAGGAATAGCAGCGAGAAGCGCACCTGCTTGTTGACGATGAGGGAGAAATACGTCAAGAGCAGCAGGCAGGGCAGGAGGAGCGCCCACCGCTTCCATCTCCACTCGCGCGGCAGGAACAGGAACACCAGGAACCCGAACAGCAGCGGCGCCTCCAGCGCAGGGTACACGAGGTAGTACCAGAAGCTCCATGCCCCTGCGGAATACACGCTGCTGTACTGGTAGGCGCCCGCCGCGAGGAACGGCGTCAGCATGTTCCCGTACGCGATGAGGTTCGCGGCAAGGAAGAGGGCCACAGGCCCTAAAAACCCCAGGAGATAGGAGAACAGCTCTTTTACCTTCGCCCGGGAGAAGAACAGCCACAGGCCGATGCCGGCGAAGAACAGCCCTGCGGGGAAGCGCATGAGGAAAGAAAGACCGGCGGCAAGGCCTGCCCAGAAGTAGCGCCTGTCGAGCGCGAGCACCACTGCCAGCAATCCGAGAGCGAGCGCAGGTATCCCGGTCAGGTACCAGCTGCTGTACGTGAAGAACGCCGGCGAGAAGGCCATGAGCGCCACGGAAAACAACGCCGTCGCCTTGTCGAACAGCCGCTCCGTCAGGACGAAGAGAAGCAGCAGCGCCCCCAGGGAGAAGATGAGGGAGATGGCCGAAGCGAAGGGGAAATAGAGCGAGGAATGCGAGAACACAGAAAGCACCAGGGGCAGCAGCACCGGCCGCAACGGCTCCCAGAGGCCTGAGGCCCCGAGAGAGCCGAGGTACCTGCCCATGCCCAGGTACACCGCCTCGTCCCAGAACACCCGATGCGGCAGGAAGAGCAGGAACAGCTGCACGGCAGCGAAGACAGACAGCACGCCGACGAGGAGCGGCCGCCAGTGCTTTTGGACAAGACCTTTCATTCGTTCTTCTTCCAGATGTTGTACTGCTCCTTCCTGAAGTACTCTGGGGAGCAGAGGATATAGATCACCATGATCAGCAGCCAGAACGGCGCCATGAACACGATCGGGATCAGGTGCCAGACGTCGAAGCGCCTATCGAACCGGAAGATCGCGACGAGGTACAGCGGATAGGAGAGCAGCGTCGAGGCTATCCCGACGGCGGCGAGCATCGTCAGCGGGCTCGCCCCGGAGAACACGTCTATCATCCAGCGGAAGAAGCCGACGATCGAGAACCACTCGAAGAAGAACAGGAACACCTGCATGTTGAAGTAGATGCCCTTGTCGACGAAGTAGACTAGGTAGCCGGATATCACCTGGTAGAGCGTGATCGATCCCATGATGATCGCCTGGATGTAGGTGAACAGGAAGAGAGGCAGGGTGTAGATGTCGATGATCGTGCTGTTGAGCTGCATGTGGCGCTTGAGGATGTTCACGAGCCCCCGGGCGAAGCGTGTCCTCTGGCGCAGGAACCCTTTCGGGTCGTAGGGCATGTTCGTGGACGCCAGGGCGTCAGGTGCGAAGCCGACATGGTATCCCCTGCGGATGAGCCTGATCGTGACGTCCACATCCTCGGAGAACCCCTCCGTGCTGAACCCTCCTATGGAGAGCAGCGCGTCCTTCCTGTACATGCTCAGGGGACCGGGCGTCGTCACGTTCGCGTTGATCTTGGAGAAGAGCAGGCGCATCAGCGAGTTGTAGAGCTGCTCGATGTGCATCCACAGGCTGATGTACTTCGTCCGGTTGGCCACCTTCACGACGCCTGTCGCGCCGCCGTTGTTCTCCTGCCCGAGCACGAGGGACATCCTTGCAAGGGCGTCGGACGCGATCACGCTGTCCCCGTCGACGATGGCGATCGCCTCGCCCTTCGCCTGGGAGAGGGCCTTGTTGATCGCCGCTGACTTCCCGATGTGGTCCGCGTGCAGCAGCACGACCCCCCTGGAACGGTAGCGCGCCACGAGCTCTCCGGTCCTGTCTTTGCTCCCGTCGTCGACGACGATGATCTCCTTCTCGCCGTGGAAGCGGGCTGCGAGGAGGGAATCGAGGCACGCCTCGATATAGGGCTCCTCGTTATGCGCAGGCACGATGACCGTCACGGAAGAGAAGCTGCGCTCCTTTTTCTTGTGCGGCGCAGGCAGGAACAGCAGCAGGTAGTAGGAGAGGACGGCGAGCAGGAAGAGCACCGTCATGACCAGGGAGAGCGTGTCGACCAGAGTCATCTTACAGGGCGTCCTGGTTCGCGGCCTTGGGCGTGCAGTACCAGTGGAGCTTCCTGTTCGCTATCGCCTTGACGAAGGCGATGCTGTTGGCCACGGCGAGGACGAGGCCGAGGGTGAACACGGTCGCTATGAGGTAGGGGACCTCCTTGAGCATGCTCCTCTTGTAGAAGGTGATGATGCCCATGATCAGGAACCCTGCGGTGATCAGGAAGCGCCACAGCATCGTCCAGACATCGGTCCACTGCAGCAGCGTCGGGGTGCCTACGAACCATCCGGAGAAGCCGAAGACCGTCATGATCACCACGGCCGGAGCGATGAGGTTGCCGAGCGTCACGTAGAGGATGACCAGGCGCTGGCGCAGTGTCAGCTTCTTGCCGAGCAGGATGCTGCCGGCGTTGTCGAAGAAGACGCGCGCATTGCCGTAGCACCAGCGCATCTGCTGCTTGAGGAACCCTTCGAAGGTGTCCGGGACCTCGCTCGGCGTCTCGAAGTCGAGGTAGACGCTCTTGTAGCCCTTCATCAGGAGATGGACGCTGAGGTCCGCGTCTTCCGTGATGCTGTCGAGGTTCCATCCGCCGACCTCCTCGAAGGCAGACCTGCGCAGCGCTCCTGCCGTGCCGCAGAACAGGACCGCGTTGACCTTGTTGTTGATCGGCATGATGATGCTGTGATAGACCATCAGGAGATACGCGGCGTAGCGGGTGATCCAGTTCGTGTTCTGGTTGTAGAAGCCCTGCCTCGTCTGGACCAACGCCACCTCGGGGTCGGCGAAGGGCTGCACGACCTTCTTCAGGAAGTCCGGCGCCGGCACCCAGTCGGCATCGAACAGCACGAGGATCTCGCCCTTAGTGATGGGCATCGCGTTGTTGAGCGCTCCCGGCTTGTACCCCTCCCTGTTCTCGCGGTGGATGTACTTGACCCGCTCGGCGTTCGCCTCGGCCAGGCCCTTGAGCAGCGCCTGTGTCTGCGGGTTCGTGCTGTCGTCGACGATGATGATCTCGTAGCGGTCCTGGGGATAGTCGAAGGCGAGGCATCGGCGCACGCAGCGCTCACCGATGGGATCGTTGAACGTCGGTATCTGGACGCTGACGAAGGGGAGCGTCTCCCCCTCTGCGAAGTGCGGCACTTTCCGCTTGTGCCTCTCGACGAGGATGTTGATGAGCGAGAGTATGATGAAGAGGACCGAGAAGAAGATGACCGGCAGGAGCGCAAGGTTGTAGATGAGCAGTGTCACGTCTTGAGCGGTCATCGCTTAGTCACCCAGCATGATCTGGTATGTCCGTATCGTCTGCTGGAGCCTCGTATAGCTTGGCACGCCGTCCAGCACGGTGTTGCTTGTACCATCTATGCCTATATAAAACCTTGGGTTTATGCCGGTCATGCCGAAGTTGTCCACCTCAGAGGCGTCCTCGACGAGCTCGGGGAAATCGCCCGCATCCAGGCACTTCTGGAACGCAGCGGAGGGTATGCCCTGCGCCTCGACGAGGGACGGTATCCTCGTGACGTTCGGCTGCTCGGCGAGCGCGAACAGGAAGGGGTAGTAACGGTCCGGCGCGAGGCGCTGCACGCAGGCGACGGCGGCGTCGTACCGGTAGACGTCGTCCTCGGTCTGGATGTCCGTGACCGTGATGTGGTTCTTGTAGATGAAGCGCATCGAGCCGTTCGCGATATAGTCGCGCTCGAGCATGGGGAAGACGGTATTGAGGAAGTACTGCGATGGTCTGGCCCCTATCTTGAGGTAGGCGACGAAGGTGATGCTAGCGTTTTGGCTTCCGTAGGAGAGCCTGCCCTGCAGGTCGGGCGTGGCGCGGACATAGAACCTATAGAGAGAGGAATAGTTGCCGCTGGCCACATCATTCTGGACCACGGGATGCTTCTGGTACTCGGTCCGGGAGAAGCCGTACACCTGGAGCAGGAGATATACGAGGACTGCCAGGAAGAGGAGCAGTGCGATCCGCCTTGCGGTATTACGATGTGCTGTTCGTGCCATTGATATCCTTGAAGAGGTCCTGCGCGGTGAAGACCTTCCCCTGCATCAGCTGGTCGTTGAGGAGGATCGCCGGCGTCTGGTTGATATGGTAATATTCCTTGAGGTACTGCACTATGAGGTCGTCAGAATTGATGTCTATGGTGAAGAGCAGCAGCTGCTTGTGGCTCTCTTCCGTCAGCTTCCTGAACTGGTCGAGCTGCTCGCCCTGCGCGACGCAGTCGGTGCAGTTCTGCGAGTAGAAGTACAGCCCCTGGACGATGTTGTTCTTGCAGTGCTGCTGCAGGCTCTTGGCGAGGATCCAGGTGCGGATCGAGACCTGGGTGTACTGCTGCTTGAGCTGTATGTAGTCGGGGGAGAGCGTCCTGTTGTGCTCGTACTGCTCAAGGCGGTAGGGGAGCCTGTCCCAGTAGTAGTTGAGCTCGCCGAACAGCCCGTTGAGCGAATAGAGCGAGAAGTTGCAGCGCTGCTCGCCGCTGAGCGTTTCGAGGAACGCCTGCTGCAGCTGGACGTTCTTGAGGTTGAACTCGAGGTAGGAGATGTAGTCCTGCATGGCCGAGAGCTCCTTGCCCGTCTCCTGCGTGAGGTTGAGGATGCTGCTGTTCGTCTGCTGCCGGAGGTTGAAGATGTCGCTCTCCGTGTTCTGCTTGATGAGTCTGTTCGCGTACAGCCCGCTGTACACTCCTGCCAGGTAGAGCACGAACGATACGATGACCGCTATGATGATGATGGTCTTCTTCCGCCGGGAGAGAGGCGTGCGTTCCGTCACCTTCAATCCCTCTGCGCGATCGAGTCTTTCCTGACCTTCTGCTCGCGTCTAGGCATGGCCCTCGCGCCGATCACGAAGATCGCGACGCACCAGATGAAGAACGCCACGAGCGAGATGGGAAGCCATCCGAAGAGCAGGAGCGGCGATGCGGCGTAGAGGAGCATGGTGATGAGCTGGGTGTACTTGACGTGGCGGAAGAACGGGCGCAGCACCAGGCTGATGAAGAAGATGAGGAAGGTCCCTGCGAAGAAATAGAAGAAGAGCAACGATGTCGCCCGGCCGAGGGCGTAGTTCATCATCCGCAGGTACTGGATGTCCACCACGTAGGCGATGTTGAGGTAGAGGGCGTTGCCGAGAGCATAGAGGAAGCTCGCCACGGCCGCGGCCGCCGCGACGAGGATAAGCATGATCATGTACTCCTCGACCACCTTCTCGAACTTGCGTCCGGGTATGTCCCTGTAGGCGTCCTGGGGATGCGCGAGGATGGATCCCCACTGCCTGATGGTGGCGGATACGGTCTTGAGCATGCTGTCCGAGAAGGCTGAAGGATATTTAAAATTATCTGTTCACAGGCACACCCCGAGGGGACCGCATCGTCCTTGCCTGTTCACAGGTACATCAATAGTGATAAGATCCTCTTTGCCTGTTCACAGGCACATTATGGCGGAATCACCTTGACTGCCTGTTCAGGCGGCGTAATAGATGTTGTGCTTGTTCTTGACGATGCGCACCTGCACCTGCTGCCCAAGCCTGAGGTCCCCCCTTCGCACGACCATGGCGCGCCTGTCCGTCGCGGCGACGAACTCGTCCCGGTAGCGGCCGTACGCGATGACCTTCGCCGTGACCGTCTCGCCGACGCGGTAGGGACGCTCGAGCACGGCATCCTCCCTTACGGATATCCACACCTCAGGGTCGAGCAGCCTGATGCCGTAGCGCTTTTCCCATACTTTAAGCAACGAAGCGAAGGCCTCGAAGGTCATTGGCTTGACCGGGTTCCTCCCGCGCTTGTAGGGCAGGAAGTTCTGGATGCCGAGCCTTATCCGCCTGTTCCCCATCCCTGCGATCCAGGCCACTACCTCCTCCACGTCCTGCTCGTTCACGCCGGGCAGCAGCACCGGGCTGACGACGACCTTCTGGCGCTCTCCCGCATAGGCTATCATCTCCTGGACCTTGGCGACGGGGTAGGGCCTGCCGGCGAGCATCCTCGCTTTCGCAGGGTCGAGCGCGTGCAGCGAGACGTTCAGGTGGGAGAGCCCTGCGTCGGCGAGCATGTCGATGCGCTCCTTGGAGAGGAGCACGCCGTTGGTGATGAAGGTGATCTCACCTACCTTGGGTATTGTGCGAAGCCCTTTTATCAATCTCTCGAGGTCGGCGTAGAGGAGCGGCTCGCCGTGCGGGTTGATGTAGATGTGGACCGGTCCGGTCTTTCGCCCGGCAAGAGCCTCTGTCTCCCTGACCAGGTAATCGGCCTCGGCGACGAAATGGCTAGTCTTCCTCGAGACCGTGCCCTCGTCCACAGAGCAGAAGGTGCAGTTGATGTTGCAGCCGGTGACGGGCTTGACCTCGAGGATGTTCGTGTCCCTGTCCACGAGACCGAGGAAGGAGAGGCCCACCAGCGGAAGGCCAGAAGCCTCGTCCGCATAGAACGCAGGCTTCCCGTCGATTGTGCTGACGAGGCTGCGCAGACCCTGCTGGATCCGGAGGAGGGCTTGCTTCTCTTCCTTTCCGTCGACCAGGAGGTCGCCTTCGCTCGCGGTGCCCACGTCCAGGGTGAACGAGAAGAACTGCAGGAACACGGCCTTAACTCCTGTCTTGTGAGGGAGGAATCTGAGCTGTTCGTAATGGAGCCGTCGCATGCGGCAGGTGATGTGCTGTTCATTTAAAAAGCTGTGGTTCTGTCTTCTGGATGAATCTGGATTTTGCCCCGTTTTCTTGTCCTGTTGGGGGAGAAAGCACCGGAAGATTTATATAATGGAAAATACTAGATTACATTGGTATTAGGTATATTCAAATACAGTATGACAAACAAGCATCCGAAAAGGTGGTGTCAATGATATTGTACAAAGGGAACCGGGCCGAGATGGGCATCGGCACATTGATCATTTTCATCGCGATGATTCTCGTCGCTGCGATTGCAGCAGGCGTGCTTCTGCAGACGGCATCGAGCCTGCAGAACAAGGCTCTGCTCACCGGCGAAAAATCCAAGGGCCAGGTCTCGACGACCATCAGCCCGATCCTCCTCTTCGCCGAGGACGGGACCAACCAGACCCTCAGCGATTTCTACCTGAAAGCGAAGCTCGCCCCGGGCTCTGATCCGATCAAGCTCAGCGAGCTGCTGCTCTCCTTCGACCTGCAGAACCAGTCGGCCGATCTCTCCTACAGCAGCGGAGGCTGCACCCCCGGCAACGCTTCGAGCGGCTTCTACACCGATTCGAGCACCGGGAAAGGCAACTTCACGGTGACCTACCTGATCAAGTCATCCAACGAGGTGTCCGGCTACCTCCAGCGTGGCGACATCGTGCAGTTCTGCTTCGCCTCCCCGCGTGCGGTCCGTGAGGATGAGAACATCAACATCAAGCTCATCCCCAAGGTAGGTACGCCTACGACGATCAGCGCGGCAACACCAGACGTGATCACCGAGCAGCGGGTCGTGGTCTATCCATAGGCCCAGAACAAAAACAGAAATGAGGTGGACTCAAATAGCATCGACAATGAGAAAGAAGCGGGCGGAGATGGGCATAGGGACGTTGATCATCTTCATCGCGATGATCCTCGTCGCAGCCATCGCTGCCGGCGTCCTGCTGCAGACGGCGTCGAGCCTCCAGAACAAGGCTCTGCTCACCGGTGAGAAGTCGAAGGGCCAGGTCTCGACGACCATCAGCCCGATCCTCCTCTTCGCCGAGGACGGAAGCAGCCAGACCGTCGACCAGTTCTACCTGAAGGCGAAGCTCGCCCCGGGCTCTGATCCGATCAAGCTCAGCGAGCTGCTGCTTTCCTTCGACCTGCAGAACAAGACCGCCGACCTTTCGTATCTGGCCGGCAACTGCACGCCTGACAACGGAACGAACAACGGGTTCGCCACCGACGGCACGACCGGGAAGGGTAACTTCACCGTGACCTACCTGATCAAGTCGTCCGGCGAGGTCAACGGCTACCTGCAGCGCGGCGACATCGTGCAGTTCTGCTTCGCGTCCCCGCGTGCGGTCAACGAGGATGAGAACATCGACATCAAGCTCATCCCGAAGGTAGGCACCCCGACGACGATCAGTGCGGCGACGCCTGACGTGATCACCGAGCAGCGGGTCGTCATCTACCCGTAAACCTTTTCCAACATTTTTTTCTTTCTCTCTGTTCTCTTTCCCGCGATTCCTGTTGCTGTTTCTCCCTTCTCCGCTACAGCCTTTTATAAAGGACTCGTTCCTGATAAAATCCTTTCCTGTTTCCCTTTTAAGCTATCCTCTAAAAAAAGAAAAGTATAAATACAACCTAGTATATTAATATCTAAAAAAGTATACCAAAAGGGTGATTTCATGAGCATGCACAAAAAAGCGGAGATGGGTATTGGAACACTGATCATCTTTATAGCGATGATTCTCGTCGCTGCGATCGCTGCCGGCGTGCTTCTCCAGACGGCGTCCAGCCTGCAGAACAAGGCCTTGCTGACAGGCGAGAAATCGAAGGGCCAGGTCTCGACGACCATCAGCCCGATCCTCCTCTTCGCGGAAGACGGGACCAACCAGACGCTCTCCGACTTCTACCTGAAGGCGAAGCTCGCTCCTGGCTCTGATCCGGTCAAGCTCAGCGAGCTGCTGCTCTCCTTCGACCTGCAGAACCAGTCGGCGGACCTCTCCTACACCAACGGCACGTGCACCACCGGCGCAGGCGGCTTCGCGACCGATTCCTCGACGGGCAAGGGCAACTTCACCGTGACCTACCTGATCAAATCCTCAGGGCAGGTGGACGGCTACATGCAGCGCGGCGACATCGTGGAGTTCTGCTTCGCGTCCCCGCGCGCGGTCTTGGAGGATGAGAACATCGACATCAAGCTCATCCCCAAGGTAGGCACCCCTACGACAATCAGCGCTGCGACGCCTGACGTGATCACCCAGCAGCGTGTCGTGGTCTACCCGTGAAACTCTTTTACACCTTTTTTTTCTCTGCTTCCTTCTTTTTCTTCTTCTTCTTCTTCTTCTCGGTGTTCTCATCCCGCTTGCACCAGAGGGCCGACCTTTATAAAGAATTATCCAGGTGTTCGGGCTTCGTGCTTTTTCTCTTTTAAAGAGTTCTCGGAAAAAAGAAAGATATAAATACAAGTACATATATTAATATCTAAAAAAGTATACTAAGGGTGATTTCATGGGCATACACAAAAAAGCGGAGATGGGTATTGGGACACTGATCATCTTTATAGCGATGATTCTCGTCGCTGCGATTGCTGCCGGCGTGCTCTTGCAGACGGCTTCAAGCCTGCAGAACAAGGCCTTGCTGACAGGCGAGAAATCGAAGGGCCAGGTCTCGACGACCATCAGCCCGATCCTCCTCTTCGCCGAGGATGGGACGACCCAGACGCTCTCCGACTTCTATCTGAAGGCGAAGCTCGCCCCGGGCTCTGACCCGATCAAGCTCAGCGAGCTGCTGCTCTCCTTCGACCTGCAGAACAAGTCGGCTGACCTCTCCTATACCAGTGGGAGTTGCACCGAGAACTCGACGTCCGGCTTCTACACCGACAGCTCGACGGGCAAGGGCAACTTCACCGTGACGTATCTGATCAAGTCATCAGGGCAGGTGGACGGGTATATGCAGCGCGGCGACATCGTGGAGTTCTGCTTCGCGTCCCCGCGTGCGGTCCATGAGGATGAGAACATCGACATCAAGCTCATCCCCAAGGTAGGCACCCCTACGACGATCAGCGCTGCCACGCCTGACGTGATCACCCAGCAGCGTGTCGTGGTCTATCCGTAAACTTTTTCTTTACCTTTCTTCTACTTGTTTAGGTTCTCCAAGCGTCTTCTCGTGCCCTTTGGGAAACCCAGGCCCCAAGCTGATCTCTCGTCTGCCATGCCTCCACGGCTTGCAAGGGTAAGGGGACATGTCTGGAGATATATACACAATATAAGAAAAGTTTATATACTAATGGTGAAAAATATATACAGAAAGGACTTTATTGCTACAAATAAAGATGGGTGGTAGACAAATGGGTTATAAGAAGAAGGCGGAGATGGGCATAGGGACGCTCATCATTTTCATTGCTATGATTCTTGTCGCGGCCATCGCCGCAGGCGTGCTTCTCCAGACGGCGTCCAGCCTGCAGAACAAGGCCTTGCTCACGGGCGAGAAATCGAAGGGCCAGGTCTCGACGACCATCAGCC
>JBJKRA010000047.1:0-16326 GCA_046704905.1 Candidatus Woesearchaeota archaeon | reverse complement strand
ATCCCCCAGGCGACAGAGCAGACCCTCAAGTTCAACTTCTCCATGGCGGGCCTGCGCGGCACCGACATCAAGGGTAAGACCCTGGGCATCATAGGGACAGGCCATATCGGCCAGAACGCGATACGGATAGGCAACGGCTTCGGCATGCGTATCCTCGCCTACGACCCCTTCCCTGTCCAGGACATGGACAAGAGACTGGGCTTCTCCTACGTCGATTTCGATACGTTGCTGCGCGGATCTGACGTGATATCGCTGCACGTGCCCTACAACACGCATACCCACCATATGATCAACACCGAGGCCATAGCGAAGATGAAGAGCGGCGTCATCATCATCAACACCGCGCGCGGCGGCGTAATCGACACGATGGCGCTCATAGAAGGTCTCAAGACCAAGAAGATCGGCGGCGCAGGGCTCGATGTCCTCGAGGGCGAGCAGGAGATCCTCGAAGAGACAGAGCTCCTGAGCAAGGAATACCCACTCGACAAGCTCAAGGGCCTGCTCTCCGACCATGTGCTCCTGACCTTCCCTAACGTCATCGTCACCCCGCACATCGCCTTCAATACGGTCGAGGCGCTCTATCGCATCCTCGACACGGCGATCGCGAACGTCAATAACGGCCTGGACTCGGAGACGAACAGGGTTGCCTGAGCCGGGGAGCAAAACCTTTTTATATACTTCTTCCTGAAAAAATGCAAGGATGAAACTCACCATCGATACAGCAAGGGATTCCCCTGCAGACATCGCCAAGGCCATCGCCTTCCTCAGGGGGTTTGTAGGGTCCGCATCCTCTTCCCAAGAGCCAGCCGCGTCTGCCGCCGAGGGCATGTTCGGCATGTTCGCCGAGCCTGAAAGGCCGACGCCGCAGGAGGCGGGGAAGAAGCCCGCTGCAGAGGATGTGCGTATCATCCCCTACTGATGATGGCCCGCACACCAGAGAGGGCGGCTCTCGAGCAGGAGCTCTCCGCAGAAAAGAGCAGGATCGTAGAGCTGCAGGATAACCTGGCCAAGATCAAGGAGAAGCTGCTCGACAAGCGTCCCGACCATTTCTCGAGGAAGGACGTTGCGAGGGCCTTCTTCGGCTCCCTCGTCATAAGCCTGACTTTCGCACCCAAGGGCGGCGACCTCGTCAGCACGGCAGTAGGCATGACCTGGTACCATGTCGCGGCGATCATCCTCGCCACGCTCACCATCATCTCCGCGGAGATCTACTACATCGGCTACCGAAGGGTCCCTGACCAGGAGAAGGCCGTCCGTCGCTTCGGCCAGTTCTGGGCCAAGCGCCTCTCGACCTACTACGCGATCTCGATCCTCGTCGCGTTCTTCCTCGTCTACATCTACAACCTCAACGCCTTGCCCCCGGCGCAGGGCGTGGGTGACGTGGCCAAGGTCATCATCGCTGTCTCCATGCCCGCAGGCATCGGCGCGACCATTGCGGACCTCGTAAAGAAGTTCGACTGAAATAGGGGAAGGCGATGCAGCAGGCGTCCCGTTCTCCCGCCCTCCTCGCCTGCAAGCGCTGCAGACCCACTCGGAAAGCGATAGAAATCTTTAAAAACAACCCCCTACCTCTCTAGCGTCCATGGCACCCGAGCTCCCGAAACGCTACGACCCCAAAGAGGCAGAGAAGAGGTGGCAGGCGTTCTGGAAGGAGCGCGACTGCTACCGCTTCTCGCCGAAGAAGGGCCAGCGCTTCTATACGATCGACACCCCGCCGCCGACCGTCTCAGGGAAGATGCACATCGGCCATGCCTTCAGCTATGCCCAGGGGGACTTCATCGCGCGCTACCGCAGGATGAGGGGCGAGGCGGTCTTCTATCCCTTCGGTACGGACGACAACGGCCTGCCGACGGAAAAGCTCGTCGAGCGGGAGAAGAAGGTCAACTCCAAGAGGATGGAGAGGAAGGCCTTCCGCGACCTCTGCCTCGCGACGGTCAACGAGCAGAAGCCGGCGTTCGTCAGGCCCTGGCAGGACCTCGGGATATCGGCGGACTTCGCGCACAGCTATTCGACGATCGACCGGCACTCCCAACGCGTCTCCCAACGCTCCTTCATCGACCTCTACGGGAAGGGCCTTGTCTATAGGAAGGAGACCCCGACCACCTGGTGCCCGAGCTGCCAGACGGCGATCGCCCAGGCCGAGTTCGACAACATCGACCTCGCAAGCACCTTCAACGACATCACCTTCATGGTCGGGGGAAAGCCCCTGACCATCAGCACCACCCGTCCCGAGCTCCTTCCTGCCTGCGTCGCGGTGTTCGTCCACCCGGACGACGTTCGTTACAAGGACCTTGTCGGCAAGACCGCAAGGACACCCCTCTTCGATGTCGAGGTGCCCATCATCGCCGACGAGAAGGCAGACCCCGGGAAGGGCTCCGGGGCCGTCATGTGCTGCACCTTCGGCGACAAGACGGACATAGAATGGTGGTACAAGTACAGGCTCCCCCTGCGCATGGCCCTCACCCGCGACGGGAGGCTCAGCGACCTCGCAGGAGAGTTCGCAGGACAGCCCCTACGCGAAGCGAGGAAGAGCATCATCGCCGCGATGAAGGAGAAGGGCCTCCTCACCGGACAGCGTCCTATCACCCATGCGGTCAACGTGCACGAACGATGCCAGACCGAGGTCGAGTTCCTCAACACCACGCAGTGGTTCATCGATGTGCTCGGAAAGAAGGACGAGCTCGTCGCCCTCGCCGATCAGATCGCCTGGTACCCCTCCCACATGAAGGTGCGCTACGTGCACTGGGTGGAGAACCTCTCATGGGACTGGTGCATCTCGCGCCAGCGCCACTACGGCGTGCCCTTCCCTGTCTGGTACTGCAAGGCCTGCGGGAAGCCGAAGCTCGCAGAGATGGAGGATCTCCCGGTGGATCCGCTTGTCGACAGCCCGAAGGGTGCCTGTGCCTGCGGCAGCGCCGATTTCGACCCGGAGACCGACGTCATGGACACTTGGGCGACCTCCTCGCTCACTCCGCAGATTGCGCTCGGTTGGGGCAGCAAGGGGTTTGAGGAGCGTTTCCCCATGGCTCTTCGCATGCAGGCGCACGACATCATCCGCACCTGGGCGTTCTACACGATCGTCAAGGCCTACTACCATGAGGGCACCGTCCCCTGGAAAGAGATCATGATCTCGGGCCATGCCCTCGACCCGCACGGCAAGAAGATGTCCAAGAGCAAGGGCAACACCGTCGATCCGCTCGCGACCCTTGAGAGGTACAACGCCGACGCCCTCCGCTACTGGGCCGCAGGCTCCAAGCTCGGCGACGACCTGCCGTTCCTGGAGAAGGAGCTCGTGACCGGGAACCGCACGATAACCAAGCTCTTCAACGCAGGGAAGTTCACCATCATGCACCTGCAGGACTACGCGCCGGAAGCTTTCGGCCCAGGGAAGCTTGAGGCGACCGACCGCTGGCTGCTCTCGCGCTTCTCCTCGGTGGTGGAAGAGGTGACCGCCTCGCTCGACCAGTACGAGTACTTCAAGGCGAAATCCATCACCGACGATTTCTTCTGGCACGTCTTCTGCGACAACTACCTCGAGATCGTCAAGGGGAGGCTCTACAATGCCGCATCCCCTTACGATCAAGGACGCCGCTCTGCGCAGCACGCTCTCTACACGGTGCTGCTTGGCATCCTCAAGCTCTTCGCCCCGATCATGCCCCACATCACCGAAGAGCTCTACCAGATGCACTTCGCGAAGACCGAGAAGGCAGAGAGCGTCCATCTCTCCTCCTGGCCGGCCCCTCTCGATGTGGACGCCGACGCGGTACGGGCGGGCGACCTCGCCGTCGAGATACTCTCAGAGATACGCAAGTACAAGTCTGGGAACAGCCTCTCGCTCGGCGCCGGGCTTGCAGGGGTCACGGTCTCGCTAGGGGATGGGGAGCCCGACCTCTCCGGATTCGCTTATGATCTCCAGGGTGCGGCGAAGGCCCAGGCATTCACCTTCGGCAAAGTGGAGGGTCCTGCTATCAGCGCCCCGCGCTTCCGCGTGGGGATAAGGCGCTAGGCCGCGGCAGGCGGCGCGGACACACCTCTTCTGCCTCCTACCATGGCGACCCTTACCGACGACAAGGAATACCGACGCTCTATCAGGCTCTCCTACTTCTACACCTTCTTCAACTCGCTCTTCACTGGCCTCGCCGAGAACTACATCCAGGCCTTCGCGAGCTTCCTTCGCGCGACGAACTTCCAGTTCACGCTCATCTCGGCACTTCCCCAGTTCATAGGGAGCACCTTCCAGCTCGGCACCATGCACCTGCTCAAGTGGTTCAGGAGCAGGAAGAAGATGAATGTCGCGCTCTACGTGCTGCAGAGCGCCGTCTGGATACCTATCATCATCCTTGGCTTCCTCAACTGGCAGAACGTGGTCTGGTACTACATCCTCCTCATCGTGCTGCATTATTCGACCTCGCTCCTGATCAATCCGGTATGGAACAGCTGGATCATGGACCTCATCCGGCCGGAGAAGATGGGCACCTACTTCGGCAAGCGTATCCACATCGTCAACCTCGCAATCTTCTTCTCTTTCATCGGCGCCGGCTCCTTCCTCTACCAGGTCCAGGAGGTCTCCGTGCACCCCGCATACGGATTCGCGATAGTCTTCTCGCTCGCGATCATCGCGAACATCATCGGCGCTGCGACCCTCTCCCGTCAGCATGAGCCCTCCTACATCCTCGTCAAGCCGAAGATCAGCCTGCGGAAGTTCATGCTCGGCATGAAATCGCAGTCCCAGGGGAGGGTCGTGCTCTACCTGACGCTGATGAGCTTCGCGGTCTATATCTCCTCCCCGTTCTATACGCCCTACCTCCTCCAGACCCTGCACTTCAACTACCTGCTCTTCTCCATCCTCACCATCATACCGGTGCTCCCTAAGATCCTCATGGTGCGCAAGTGGGGCTCGCTCATAGACCACTACGGACCGCACCGGATCGTGCGGATCGCGAGCTTCTTCATCATCTTCAACCCGGTCCTCTGGCTGATCTCCCCCTCCTTCTGGTTCCTCCTCGCTGCGCAGGTCTATGCGGGATTCGCCTACGGCCTCTACGAGACGAGCGCTCTGGCATTGCTCCTCAACGAGACCAATCCCGCGAACCGCATATCCCTCCTCTCCTACTACGCCTTCTTCAATGGGCTTTTCGTGCTCCTCGGCGCCCTCGCCAGCAACCTGACCGGCTACATCGCGGTCTTCGGTGTCCTCTACCTCAACGCCTTCCTGGTCTCCGGTCTGCTGCGCTTCGGGATATTCCTCTTCAGCTTCCCCAAGGTCAGGGAGAAGGAGATCTACACGCCGGCGAGCTACCGCTATCTCACCATGGAGGTGTCCTCGGCCTTCACCATGAACCAGCTCACCCACAAGTTCGTCGCCCTGAAGGACCTCATCTCCGTACGCCTGCATAGCAAGGAAGAGTTCAAGACCAAGGTCGGGAAGGACATATACATCATGCGCCCGAAGAAGAGCGAGCTTATCATCAGCCCTTCGACGGGAAAAGGACGGCGTCCGAAACGCCCTGCAGAGGAGGATGAGGGCGTCCTCTCCGGCTACCATGTCTACATGTGCCGCACCTGCAACGCAGAGTTCCGCAAGCGCAAGCTCACGAGGATCGCGACGCGCTGTCCCTTCTGCGGCAACAGGAACATCCTCTACCTGCGTTCCGAATGAGGGAAAGGTTATGTGCTCTGCAGGGAATCTGGCCTGCTCTCCTGCAGCCAGGCGAGCATCAATCCGCGAAGGCTGTAGGGCTGCTGCAAGGAGGCCGTCAGGGGGAAGCCCCCTCCGGGGAGGACGGCCACGGTACGGGGAAAAGGAAAGCCGAAGCCGATGCTCACCTTTATCAGCGGAGGAGTGCTGCAGCATCCGCTTTCGGGAAAGGCTTAAAAGGATTCGGCCTTCACTTCTCCCCCATGCACGAACTCGGGTCCTTTCTCAGGATAAGCACGCTACGCATGACCTCTCGCGGCAACGCGGCGATACGGCTGGCATTGCGTCTGATGAGGGGGGCCGGGAAGTCCGTCCTCTACCTCCAGAACCAGGGTGGCTGGATGACCTACGCGCCCTTCGGGAAGAGAGAAGGTTTCACGGTGAAGAGGCTTCCTACAGAGGACGGCGTGCTCGACGGAGAAGGTCTTGCAGGGGCCAAGGATGGCGTCCTGCTGCTTAATTCGCTGCCCGGCTACCACCGCCTCCAGGACATGGGGCTTGTCATGGGCCATGCCAGGGAGAGCGATCTCCTCGTCATCAACGACATCACCGGCAGCCTCCCCTATCCGGAAGCGAGGAAGGGTCATCTCCTGGTGGGCAGCCTCAATCATGGGAAGCCCCTCGCCGTCGGGAAGGGCGGCTTCGCCGCGTCTGCCGATCCTGCCTTTGCCGCGCTCCTGGACAAGGAGCCCGACGAGCCCCATGACGCCGGAGACCTGCTCGCAGAGAGCGTCCGCACCCTCCCGCAACGCCTGGAAAAAGTCATGGGCATCAAGAGGGCGCTTCTCGAGGACCTCAGGACGCTCGTTCCTGCAACGGACCTGCTCACCGACAGCCACGGCTACAACATCATCATCCCCTTCCATGACAGGCTGCTGCGCGAGAAGCTCATCGGCTACTGCACGACGAAGTCAATCCCCTGGACAGAATGCCCGCGGGAGATACGGATCATGCGGCCCGCGATCTCGTTGGAGATCAAGCGCTTCTTCTGACGAAAATCTTAAATATCCTCTGCCCTGCGTGAGAGGCAGGTGATGGTCATGGCAGTAAAAGAGCCCGAATCCATGGACGATCTGGTCTACTTCACGAAACGCGCTATCGGCACCGGTGCGGTCAGGGCCTGGGTCTACCGTGAGAAATGCCCTGCCTGCGGCAAGGCCCTCATGGGAAAGCCAAAAGACGCCTCAGGCAAAGTCAAGGTCCGCGCCTCCGAGTATGTCTGCGAGGCGTGCGGCCATAGCGTAGAGAAGAAGGCGTACGAGGCTACGCTGACGGCAAGCATAACCTACACCTGCCCTGCCTGCGGCACGGAAGGGGAGACCGAGATCCCCTACAGGCGTAAGAAGGTCCAGGGCGTGGACGCGCTTGTCTTCCCCTGTGCGAAATGCGGGGAGAAGATTCTCGTCAGCAAGAAGATGAAGGATCCGAAGGCCTGAATGGCAGATACGTATTACGACGCGATCGCTTCCGGCTACGACGAGCTGCATGGCGCTGAGCAGCTGCAGAAACTCTCGGCGGTCGTGGCGGCGTTCCCCTTCTCTTTCGATCATCCCATCAGCATCCTCGACGTCGGCTGCGGCACCGGGATATCGTCACGCATAGGTGAGATGCTGGAAAGAACGGGCATCAGGGTCGCCTCGGTCATCGGCGTCGACCCTTCTGAGGGTCTTCTCGCAAGGAACCCGTATCCGCACCGGAAGGCTCCTGCCGAGGCCCTCCCCTTTCCGGACGCGAGCTTCGACCTGGTCGTGAGCCTGACCGCCGCCCAGAATTTCGAGGATATCGGCAAGGCGGTCTCGGAGATGGCGCGCGTCGGGAAAGGGGGGTTCATTGTCTCAATCCTCGCGAGGAGCGCAAAGACGGAACGGCTCAGGGCGGCCCTGGAGAGGCATTTTTCCATCGTCCGGGAACTCCGGGCGGCGCAGGATATCATCTTTTTTGCGGGAAAGCGAAAGATTTAAATAGAGTTGTTTATAATAATATACAATTAACCCATTCAGTTTACCTATCATATAATCAACCTTTCACGGTGCGATGCAATGAGCGAAGAAGAGAAGCCGGCTGAGCCTGACTATTACACGGTTTCTAACAAGGATTTGGTGGACAAGCTCCTGCTCTACAAGTCCAGGGGCGTCCAGGAAAGGATAGGCAACACCGTTGAGGCTTCGCACAAGAGGCTTCTTGACAAGGTCGATGAGTTCTTCCTCAAACCCGCCGAAGAGGGGGGGCTCGGCAAGGCGGCCAACGCAACCAACGAAAAGACACCCATCGATTATGTGATCAACCATGACAAGATCAATGAGCATGGGACTGCGCTGCTGGATAAGCTGCTCCTGAACCATCTCGAGATGGAGCGTAAAGACATTCCCGGGTATGTGAAGGCTCTCAAGGCGGACAAGAACAGGCTGCGGGATGAGATCCACAAGTACGGCGTCACGTACAAGGACCTCCTCTTGGAACTGCGGGGTGCTGGTGGCGACATACAGAAGCTCCTGAAGAACACGGACTCAAAGCTCTACCAGACGCTGGCGAGGATGGCAAGTGCCGAGTCCGAGGAAGGCAGGCACCTGCAGTACATCACCGAGCAGTTCGAGACCCGGGATCACGACGAGGACAATGTCAAGGAGATAAAGGAGCTGCTCTACGGCAAGGGTGTCGAGTACAAGTTCGATCATCTTGCCATGCCTTCGCATATCGCGAGATCGAAGCTCATGGAGCATATGGCGGATCTCGGGGAGAAGGAATCGCTGACGAACGAGCACTATGTCGCGAGCGCACACCTCTTCGAGGGCGGTGGGAAACTAAAGGAGACGATGGGCAAGCTCCAGTCGCAGGGCAGTCCTACCGACAGCAAGGAGGCCTACAATCTCCTCGCCAAGCACCACCTCAAGCCATATGAGCCTGTGGAAGGCGGAGAGCACGAGGGGGGCCATCACCACTAGTAGGAAACATTTCCTCTATGATAAGGTAGTACCCTATAAAGAGGAAGTCCTTATTCTAAAAGAAGGAAGGCAAGCGTAAAAAGGTTTCCTACGCCTTGATCATCTCGGTGTAGTGGCAGTTGCCGCAGACGTAGCGCGTCTTGTGCTTGGCCAGGTAGACGCCCGTCCCGCACTTCGGGCAGAACTTGCCGGTGCGCTCGAGCGTGTCGCCAGAGGCCTTGTAGTACTTGTAGACCTTGGTCGGCGTGTTCTTCTTGGTCTGCTTCTTCTTGGCCATCTTCACTCCTCCGCCTTCTTCTCTGCATGGCGTTTCTGCAGGTGCTTATGCGCGATCGCGGAAAGCGACTTCTCGTCCGCATAGATCGTCGCGTGCACCTTCACTTTCGTCGCGCCGAACTGCGGCTGGATCCGATCGACGATGATGAGCGCCGCTTCCGTCTGCGTCTTCTTCGCGAGCGCCTCACGCACGTCCTTCCTGGACGGGATCGCGCCGGAAAAGAGGCACTGCGCGGAGAGCGCGGTCCGCTTCATCTCTGGCTGTTCAGTCTTTTCGAGGATGGTTATTTCCATGCTTTCACCTTAGATCTTGATGGCATACTCCCCTTTGATGCCGATGCCCATCTTCTTGGACACCTCGGACTTCTCCGGGTCGAAGATGTAGACCCTGCCCTTGGCAGAGGATGCTGTAGCGTCGCTCTTGCAGAGCGGGCAGCGCTCGCCTTCGTAGATGTGGTGGCAGGACTTGCATATCTTTCGTGCCATCTACTGCGCCTCCTCGAGCCATTCGAGCTTGCCTAGGCCCTTGGAGCGCATCGTCAGGCCTATGCGCGGGTTGTTGATGTCCTTATAGCTGACCGCAATGATCTTCGCCCGGCAGACGTCGCCGACCTTGAGCGTATGCTTGGTGTCCTTGCCGACCAGGACCTTCTCCTTCCCGAAGGTGACGAAGTCGTCCATCGTCTGCGAGATGTGGATCATGCCTTCCAGCGGGCCGATGTTGATGAATGCCCCGAAGTCTGCTATATCCCTTATCTTGCCGAGCATGACTTCCTGCAGCTCCGGCCGGAAGACGATCATGGAGAACGTGGTCTGGTAGTAGATGGCCCCGTCGCCTGGGATGATGACCCCTTCGCCGACCTCCCTGATCTCGTCGATGTCTATGACGATGCCGAGGTCCTTGCTGATATGGCCTTCGTACCCGTCGGTGAGTTTCTTCTTGATGGCTTCGATCACGTCCATGCCGAAGATGCTCGGAGGGATCCGCACATGGTCCTTGACTTCTACCTTATAAAACATGATTGACCAGCTCCAAATGCTTCTTATTGCGTAAAATGATTACGGGAGCGCCCTTGGCGAGGATGCGGGCCTTGAGCGCCTTGTCCTGCGTCGCGACGATGACCCCCCCGCCGGCAAGCCCGACGAGCAGGTCGTCGACCTCCCCGCCTTTCTGGAGGGGGGATATGGTTTTTAAATCTTTTGCTTTGATGAGGGCGAGCGCGATTGCCGCGGCCTTCGCGTCCTTCCCCTTCTGGGACGCCTGGATATGCTCCAGTTCCCTGACGGTCTCGGCAAGCACCGCAAGTCCGTACGGGAACGGGCAGATGCGCTCCACCTCTGCGAAGATGTCGATATGGAACTGCTGCGGGATCAGCAGGAAGTTGGTATCAAAGAGTATCGTTCTGCGCATTTTGCAGGAGCAGGAGGTCGTCCGTCGTGAGCTTGTCGCCGTTCTTGATCTTTTGGTTCACGGCGGCGATCTTCTCCTTCAGGCTCGTCTGCTGCTGCTCGCGGACCTCTGCCTTATGGTGCTCGCGTTCGACCTGGAGGGCGTCGGACAGCTTCCCCACCTCGGTCAGCTGCTGCTGGAGCCCCGTATTGATCGTCTCGATCTTCGCGTTCTCCTCAGCGATCCTGTCGTTGAAGGCTTTCTCCTGCTCCTCGAGGGCCGTGATCTGCGTCGAGTTCTTCTCCGTCTCCTGCTTGAGCGCCTCACTCTCCTTGGAGAGCGCGGTCGCCTGCTTGGACTTCTCGCACCTCTGCTGCTAATAGCCGTTGATGGTCTCGGACAGGCCTGCGTACTCCTTGAGGTCGCCCATAGAGGCTTCCAGGCTCTGCGACTGCCGCTTGAGGTCCTTGATCCTGTCCATCAGCCGCTTCTCCTTCTCGAAGGAGATGGCCTCAGTCTCTATGATCTGCTCGCTCCTCTCGATCTCGCGGTTGATCTTCGCGAGTTCGGCGTGCGGCGAGCGGTGTCCGGGGCCGTTCTTCGCTCCGTATCCCTTGATTGTCTCGATCGCGTCCTTGATCTGCTGGTTGAGCTCCCTGATGGAGGCGGTCAGTGCCTTGTGCTGCTCGATGAGCTCGCGGATCTTCGTCCTGTTCCCCTTGTTGGTGCCTTTCAGCCTGATCGCCTGGTCGCGCACCGTATGCATCTCTGCGACGATCTTCTTCTTCTCTTCTGCGAGGCTGTTGAGCGCTGCCCGCTGCTCGCGGACCTTGCTGTTGAGCTCCTTGAGGGCCTCAACCTGTTGTTTCTTCTGGTCTTCACTCATTCTGGACACGGATCGCATGATTGATAGGGTAATGAAAAAGTTTGGTAACGGGTTCTAGCCGAAGAGTGCGCCAAGGCCTGCAGCAGCTGCGCTGTCGTCCTTCTTCTCTTCCTTCTTCTCCTCTTTCTTCTCTTCCTTCTTCTCTTCGGCAGCCGCCGGCGCAGGGGCCGCAGCGACCGCGACGCTCGCCGCCTTCTCGATGGCCTCGTCGATGTTCACGCCGTCGAGCGCAGCAATCATCGCCTTGATGCGCGCATCGTCCGCTTTGACGCCCGCAGCCTCAAGGACTTTCTTGACAGAAGCTTCATCAACCTTTTGCCCTGCCTTGTGCAGGAGCATTGCCGCATAGATGTATTCCATGGTTACTACCTCCTCTTCATAGGGTTCGATTATACCTGCAGGGCCGTCTTGACCCCTGATGCAATCCTTGCCGCCTTGGCCAGGATCTCTCCTGCGGTCTCCTTGGTGAGGATGGCCGCTTCGACCGAGAGCGACCTGCCCTCTCTCGACGCTTTCGCGATGAGGAGTTCGGTGCTCTGCGAGTTGAAGATCTCCGCCTCCACGGCGAGGTTGAGCGCGTAACGGTGCGCCTGGGCGATATCCGCCAGGTACTTGGACTCGTCGACGGCGAGCAGCTTGCCCGGCAGCACCGAGCCGTTCTCGTAGACCGCCGTGATGTTGAGGCCCACCTCCATCGGCTCGACGCCGAGGCGCTGCAGCACGGAGGCGAGGCCGGCGCTGATCGCAGCGCCCTCCTTCGCCACCACGACATCCTGCTTGATCGCGAGCTTCCCGCCCTCGACGCCTGTCTTGATGCCGAACTTGGCGAGCTCGCTGATGATCGGGCCGGGCGCGAAGTTGGTCTTGCCGGCCTTCACGACGATGTCTTTCGGGGCGGTCTGTCCCGCCTTTGCAGGCGCGCTGGACTTGTTCTTGTCGATGAACTTGTAGAGCTTGAACGGGTTGTCGTTGCTCGCAATCACCGCGGCCATCCCGCGCATGTGGCCTGAGAGCTCGGAGAGATGCTCCTTGCCCTTGGTCTCTTCGAGCGCGAGCTTGATCAGGCGCTTCTTGGCCATGCGCACGATCACGGTCCCGCGCAGGCTCTCGCGCATCGCCTGCAGCTGACGCGCCGGCAGGTTCTCGAGATCCGCTAGGCCGATTACCGAGTAGGAGGAGAAGAGCTTGACAAGCTCCTGGACGGTCTGTTCCTTTTCGTTCTTTGGCATGGTGATTCTCCCTACAGCTTGAGTTCGACGGGCTTGCCCATCGTCAGCTTGACGAATGTCCCTCGCACGTTGTGCTTCTCTTTGGGAAGGTGGTGGATCAGGTTGTCGTAGACCTGTTTGATGTTCTCCGTCACCTCTTCGGCCTTCTGGTCTTCCTTGCCTACGATCACCTGGACGACCGGGTTGGCCTTTGCGCTGAGGCGCACGGTCTTCTGCAGCTTCTCGTAGAGCGCAGCGACGTTGCTCTTCGGCGGGACGACGCCTCCCACTTTGGGGTTGGGCATCTTCCCTTTCGGGCCGAAGATGCGTCCGAAGACAGCCGCGACCCGGGGCATGATGTTCGCCTGCGCGATCACATAGTCGTACTCGCGTGCGATCTTCTTGCTCTCGCGCACCTTGTCCTTGTAGCTGTCCAGGTCGTCGATGTGGATGACCTTGTCGTAGACCTTCTTCGCGTCGTCGAAGAGCTCCGGCCCGACGATCGCGCAGACCTTCCTCTTCCTGCCGATGCCGTGGGGAAGCGTCACGAACAGGTCGACCTGCTCATCGGTCTTCTTGAGGTTGAGATTGTGGAGATTGACGAGAAAATCGACGCTCTGGGCGAAATTGCGTTTCTTGGACCCCTTCTTGGCAGTCTCGAGTGCTTTCGTGATCTCTTCGTTGCTCATGGTGCTCTTGCCTCCTTCCCTCCTACTGCCGGAGCGGTAGTTCTGCGGGTGTCGCTAGGACGGTATCGCTAAACGTAGGTGTTGGGAATGGGCAGGCGCTTATAAATGTTTCTATCGTCAGGGAACCTGCAGAAACGCCTCCTTTAAATATCTCCCCTGCTTCCATGCCTGCATGCGCAACGTCAGGAAGGCGCGGAGGAAGGGAAGGGGGCTCATAGAAAAGCTTTTTGCTCTCGCCAGGGCCTATGCCAAGGATCCGTTGCTGGGGAAAGCGGCCGTAGCCAGGGCGCGTAA
Source organism: Candidatus Woesearchaeota archaeon (assembly GCA_046704905.1). GTDB lineage: Archaea > Nanobdellota > Nanobdellia > Woesearchaeales > JAWAQC01 > JAWAQC01. The sequence continues at coordinate 2,943 of JBJKRA010000047.1, read as the reverse complement.
GCTCATGGCAAAGACCCGCCAGAGGCCGACCCCTGAAGAGAAGGCGCTCTTCTGCAGGCGCTGCGGCGCCGTGCTCACTTGCGAAAGCTCCCGGACACGGGTGCGCAACGGAAAGGTCATACGCTACTGCAAGGTCTGCAGGACCTTCAGAAGGATACCGTACCGGTAAGGGTCATTTGTTCTCGATAGGAATATCCAGCGATTGGCATAATCGCCTGTATTCGTCATGGACAAAAGGTATCCCGACACCTTCATAATCATGGAAGATGAACACCGAATCCCCCTCTTTCATGACAAGAGCTACCCTTCTCTCAGCATAGGTTATCTGCGCGTCGCCGCTCTCGTCTGCGCGTATCGTATATGTTGACGCTGATCTTTTGTTGCCCTCTGGATTGTTCAGGAGATAGACGAATTTGCTCGCTATCGTGTCTGGGGAGATATTGCTCTTGCTATTGCATTTGATTTCGAGCGTCTCCTTAACCTCATCGATCACTGCTCCGCTGATGCCTTCCATAGCGGAACAGGGCATCCCGGCGCCGTATTTATTATTTATGATTCCTTGCGCTCTCCTGGCACGGTAGCCCTTTTCCCCAACTAAGATACTACTTGTAAGAGATAACACTCACAAAACATTTAAATGAAGTTACCATCCCACAGTAGATATGTTACGCGAACTCATGGTCGTGCCGCTGATCGGGCTCGTCATCCTGGGCTTCACGGTGGACCTTGCGCACATCGCGCAGAGCACGTCGGCCAAGGCACTCAACTACGCCGACCAGATGAACAGCGCGGTCGACTGCGCCTTCCAGGGCAGGGCCATCAGCCAGTGCAGCCCTGACCTCCTCTCGACGAGCTTCGAGCCGGACGCGCAGGCCTTCACGGATCGTACCGAGCAGTATCTGGCGCAGATAAAGGAGTTGCAGGCAGAACTGAACGCCACGAACACGACTGCGGCGAAGCGGCGTCCATGACCTATTTCCACATATGCGCGAACTGGTTGCCTGAGGCCCACATGTCCATGTCTTTCTTGATGAGCTCGTGCAGCTCGTGGAACTCGTACTCGAACTTGTCCGCCTCTGCCTGCCACTTGTAGCGGATGATGTTGTTGATGTAGAACTTGCGCAGATGCCTCAGGAACTTGGTTTTCTCGAAGTAGTCGCCGAAGTCCATGATGAACTTCGGGACGAACCAGATCTTGAAGCGCCCCTGGTACATCCGCTTCTTATGGCCGTTCACGGTCACCATGACCGGGATCAGGTCCCATATGTTCATGTAGACCCAGGTCTCCCACTTGATGAAGTCGTTCTCCTTTCTCCAGCCATAGAGGACGAGCTCGTGCTCCTCGCCGAGGGGGTTGTTCGCCTTGTACTTATGGTCCGTCTCCTGGAACTCGTACTTCTTCTCCAGATACCATTTCCGTATGTCTGCGTACATCTGCTCGAAATCGACGATGCCTTTCTTCTTGATGATCATCCGGTCGTCGTCGCCGAGGATGGGTATGGTCTCTGACATTTTCCTTCAGATCGTATCGTGGTACCTGTAGAGGTTGAAGAACGCTCGCACCTGCGATGCGAGCTGGTTGCACTGTTCCGTGATCCCGCTCTCGTACTTGTAGGTGTGGTTGCGCCAGACGTACTTGTCGAAGACTCCGCGGAGAAAGTAGTAGAAGCCCTGGCTCTGCCATCGCTTCTCGTAGTCCGTCTCCAGGTAGCCTGTGAGCGCGACCATCACCTCCCCCTGCTGCATGCGCACGACATAGCCGCCCTTGTCGACGTCCACCTCGTGCACGTCCTTGCCGGAGATCTCGCATCTGATGACATATCTTGCGTAGTCGCTGATCTTGAAATAGGGCTCCTTCTGCACATAGAAGCTCTTCTTGTCGCTGCTCACCTCCTCGAAGTTCTGCAGCTCGTGCTTCGTATATCCCTTCTCCATAAGCCAGAAGTCGACAAGCTTGTAGAGCTCCTGCGCATGGAACAGTCCCTTGTATGTGATCGTCAGGTGATCGACGATTATCTTTCTTTCCGGCATCTGCTATCCCTCACCACGCGAGCAGGCCATGGGACTTCTTGAAGTTCTTGTAGCAGTCCCAGACGGCCTTGTGCACGTAGTCCTTCGCTTTCTTTGTATCATGGAAGACGGCATCGGGGTTCTCCCCGGACTTCTTGCCGACGGGGATCATCGCCCCGAACATCTCGCCGAAGCCCCTGGCGATACCGAGCGCCGGCTCGAGCGCCTTGAGACCCTGCTTCTCCGCGCTTATCGGCTCCTCGGCCTTCGTGCTGACCTCCTCCAGGTAGCGGTGCAGCTCGTCTCCGAGCGATTCCATCGCCGCCTTCACCGATCCGTCGATCAGCCCTATGAGCGCGAAGTCCTCCTTCTGCTTCATCTCCTTGTACTTGGCGATCTCCTTCTTGCTCCAGGCGTAGCCGCGGATGTTCATCTCGAGCTTGCCCATGTGCAGGGGGCCCCTGTTGTATCCCTCCTGCGTGTAGGACAGCGCCGGCCTCGTCCGGTAGTCGAAGCTGACGAGCACGCACGCGTACCTGGTCTTGCCGACAGGCTTCTTGAAGAGGAGCTCCACCTCAATCAGCGACGTCTCGAAGGCGCTGACCAGGTCAGGCGAGTCCAGGCCCTTCTGGTTCATCGTCAGGCGCTGGATATGGCGCAGGTACGGCTTGACCCACTGCATGTACATCTGGATGACGTCGAAATGGTGCTTGAGGTACTTGAGCGTGAAGCGCCTCTTGTTCTTGAGCTCGTCGAACGTGCTGTTCTTCCATTCGAGATATGTCCTGAGTTTGCGCATCAGCACCTCCTTGACCTTCCGGTTGAAATCGAGCTTGGCGACCATCGCGTCGACCTCTGCCGGGGTCTGTGGGTGGAGCGAGAAGAACAGGTCCGGCACGGTGGCGAAACCGAGCTCACGCGCCAGGCCGTAGA
>JBJKRA010000046.1:0-5679 GCA_046704905.1 Candidatus Woesearchaeota archaeon | reverse complement strand
TGCCTAAGTACACAAAATGGCTCAATGCGGTCAACGGCAACGGGGACGTGATCAATCTTTTCATGGACTACGAGACCTTCGGCGAGCATCAGTGGGCCCAGACCGGCATCTTCAAGTTCATGCGCGCGCTTCCCGAGGAGTTCCTCAGGAATCCGGACAACGGCTTTGTCACGCCCTCTGAGTCCGTAGAGCGCTTCCCCGTCCGCGGGGAGTACGACGCCCATAATTTCATCTCCTGGGCAGACATCGAGCGCGACCTCTCCGCCTGGAAGGGGAACAAGATACAGGAGGCGGCGCTCAGCGATATCTACGCGCTCGAGGCCGACATCAAGGCGACGAAGGATGCCAAGCTGATAGAGGACTGGAGAAGGCTCCTCACCTCGGACCATTTCTACTACATGTGCACCAAGTGGTTCGCCGACGGCGACGTGCACAAGTACTTCAACCCCTACGACACGCCCTACGACTCGTTCATCGCGTTCATGAACGTGATCAACGACCTGCAGTTCAGGATCAGGGAGCTCAAGAAGGAGAAGAAAGAGGAGAGGGTGGCGCTCGCCGTGGCCGGCGGTGCGCTCGTAGAAAAGGACGCGTAGGGATCAGTGCAGGTACTTTGATGCGAGGCCGTTCCTTTCCGCGTACTTCACGTCCTTGCCTATGCTGGAGAGCGTGCTCGGGAAATAGTCCTTCTCTTTTCCCTCATCCGCCTTCCTGAAGTAGCGCAGGGGGTCAAAGGTCATGCTCATGTCCTCGTAGGGCAGCGCCTTCGTCCTGTCCTGCGCAAGCGTGCCGTATTTCTGGAGCAGCGAGCTTGTCGGGTCCGAGAAGGCAGGCATGGGGGCAAGGCTGCGCTGCAGGTACTGCATGCCGACGTCGTACGTGGTCATCCCGTACGTGACCGTCCCGCGGACCTTGCCGTCACCGCCTATCGCATACATGGAGAAGGGTAGAGACTCGTTCCTTTATAAAAGATGCGGTCGGAAAACAAAAAAAGAGGAGAAGTTCCTATTTCCTCTTGACGACGAAATAGTACACGATCGCTGTGATGATCGAGAAAAGCACGGCGGCGATGATCCAGAGAACCTTGTGTGCCGTCTTCATCCGGTCCTGGACGGCGAGGATATCGTAGACGACCCAGATGAAGCAGAGCAGGCTCACGATCCAGACAAGCGTCCCGAAAAGTGTCATCTTCCTCTACCTCCGTTCCTCACCTAGGAGAACCATCCGTAGATGGTCGCCCCGATCTTCGCAAACCACAGCTTGACAGACAGTCCAAAAGATGTCGCGCTGATCCGGATGGTGCCAGCGTTGTACTCTTTGAGCGGGTTCTCACCGGAAAGGATGCGCGAGACCGTGCAGGAATCGGTCGCGACCTCGAGATCGGTGCTGTTCGTCGCGCCGATGGCGTTGATCATCCCCCCTTTGATCTCGTAGTAGTAGGAGGTATTGTCGACCGCAAGATGCGCCACCTTGTTGTTGCCTATGAGCGTGGAAGCGCCCGGGACGGCCGACAGGGAGACGTCGTGCACGTCGGAGAGTTTCGTGGTGTTGTACGGGCAGGACGCGGCCGCGCCTGCTGCCGCCAGCAGCAGAGCAAACGCAAAAAGTACGGAAAAGAGCGGCAGTTTCATGCAGGATCACCCTCCAGAGAAAAAGGAAGTCACCGGCATTTATAAAAATTAGGAAAGTGGGGCCAGCCAGATGGACCGCCCAAAAGCATATAAAAGAGACCGTCCGAGCAGGGCCCATGGCACCAAGGACCGTCCGGAACAGCCTCGTCCTCGAGCTCCACATCCCCCATTTCGACACGGCAAGGGCCTTCTATGCCCTCTTCGGATTCAAGGAGCTCCGGTACGACCCGGTATCGGGCGGCGGCAGCGATCTAGGCTATATGGTCCTCACAAGGGAGGACACGATCGGACGCACCCTCATCAACTTCTACGGCGACGGAGAGAAGGTGGCCGAGCACCGGCATTTCGCCGGTTTCCCTGCAGATACGCCCAGAGGCTATGCCGTCGAGATCACCGTGCCGGTCTCGGACGTGGAAGGCCTCTGGGAAGAGGTGGAAGGCAAGCTCGACCCCGGCATCATCAGCCAGCCCCTCACCCTCAAGCGCTGGGGCAAGAGAGACTTCCGCGTGGTCGATCCCTTCGGCTTCTACCTGCGCTTCACCGAGCTGTTCGACTTGGGGCAGTGAAGCCGGCGTGGCGGAGAGCCTGATTCTCCAAAAGAAGAAAACTTAAATATACGTTCCGTAACCCCTCGGCAATGGGGAACAGCCTCACCGTCACAAAAGAAGACTTCTACCGCGGCGCACAGCTCGTCACGGTCACCAACACCGAGATCGGCGCAAGCAAACGTTATCTTACCCTCACCTACGGCGACCTGCCCGGGCTCAACAGAGAGCTCGCAGGAAAGATCAAGACGAAGCTCGAGACGGCAGGCGAGGGCAAGGAGAGGATAGCCGCATCCTTCTGGCGCGGCGGCGCGCTCCTCGAGATCCAGATCAAAGAATTCCTGGACAGGAGGAATGATCCCTTCTTCAGCGACACCTATTCAATACGCTCCAAGAACTATGTCGGCGAGAGCATCAGCGACGAGCTCAAGAAGGATTTCCATGTCCCCGAGAAGCTGATCAGGTTCATCAACAGCAGCAAGGGAAGGCTCTATCTCAACGCCATCGACGACGTGCTCGACACGGGAAGGAGCTTCGAGAACGTCGCCTCCAAGATCAAGGACCTGACCGGCTACAATTTTCCCGATATCCTGCTCGCGACGCTCTTCTGGAAGCCTGAGAAGAACAGGACGACCGCAAGCTTCGTCTATGACGAAAACGACCTGCTTATCAATTATGTCCAGGGTGATCTGCTTGAGAGCGTCCCGCAGGACCGGCGGACCGCGTTCATCGGCAACGGCCGATCCGGCGTGTACCAGGCGCCAGCCCAGTTGCGCCCGAGCGTCTACCTGAAAGAGGTCCCTAAGGATGTCTGGATCGTCTTCCCCCATGAGATCATCGAGGAGGATGTGAAAGAAGAAAACGGAAGGATCTTCGCCGACAGGATCACGCTCAACAGGATGCTCAAAGGGGATGCCGTGACCGACGCCGTGTTCTCCGCGGACAAGGGAAAGATCACGGACAGTCCCCTGCTCAACGGGCTCTACCTGGGCCATGCCATTGAGGAACGGCTCAGCAAGGACGACGACATCTACCTGATAAGCGTCAACGGCGGTCGGCCCCTCGGCACCGTCGTCCAGGAATACCTCAGCGTACACGGCTGGAAGACCTATCACACGGGCATCATCGCGCCCCATCACAGCAGGGATTTCTACGGGCTCGAAGAGGCGGTCAAGAAAATAAATACCACTTCAGCCATCGGCAACAAACGCATAATCATCATCCCGTCCAAGGACGATTTCGAGGCTCATACCTATGAGAGCATACGCTATGAACTTGTCCAAGGGGCAGGAAGGAACATCGATCCCGACAGGATCGTCGGTGCCGGCCTGACGATCGGCGGCAGGAAGGAATCAAAAGAGTTCGTCGCGCTCGAATACAAGTAGCACAGCATAAAGCATTTATACTCTTCCTTCTTCTGCAGCGGCGGGGTGAGAACCATGAGCATGGCACACAAAGCGTTCCAGATAGGATTGGGCATTGCAGATAAAGGCGCCTCGGTCGCCAGGAAAGGGATCGAAGAGCTGCGTAAGGCAGGCGAGATCAGCGAGAAAGAGGCCAAGGCGATGCTTAGGCAAGCGGCTTCGGAAGCGAAGAAAGAGCAGGATACGGCGGTAAGGCTCATCAGGCAGGAGACGAAGAAGGCGCTGGCTGCGGCAGGTCTTGCGACGAAGGCTGAGGTGAGGAAGCTCCAGCAGCGCATAGCAAAATTGGAAAAGGCAAAAAAGCGATGAAGCCCTCGCTCATCGTCGGCGTGGACCCGGGGACAACCACCGCGGTCGCCGCCATCAGCATCTCAGGAGAGCCGGTCTTCTTCTGGTCGAAAAGGAACAGCACCCTGGCAGAGACCGTAGACGCCATCCTGGAGCACGGCTACCCCGTGCTGCTCGCGACCGACAAGGCCAAGCTCCCTGCGTACGTGGGCAAGCTCGCCGCGCTCTTCAAGACCAAGGCCTTCACGCCGGAAAAGGATCTTCCGGTGGACGAGAAGAAAACGAAAGTCGACGCTGCAAGAGGCGATAGCCGGATCAACATCCACGAGTCGGACGCGTTCGCCGCGGCCCTCTTCGCCTTCACGGATGCTGCACCCTTGCTGCGCAAGGCCCGCGCCGCCCTGCATAAGGCCAAGGCAGGAGCGGAGATCGAGCACCTGCTCCTGCGAAGGCTTTTCCGTGAGGAGGCGAGAAACATCCGGGACGGGATAGAGGCCCTCACCGGTGAGCCGCCCGCTGCCATGCGAAAGAAAGCAGGCAACGGCTACAGCGACGATGCGAAGGCGGCGATAGCGAGGCTCGAGGCAGGGCTAAAGAGGCACCGCCTCCTCGAGCAGGCATACCTTGAACGTATCAGGGAGCTCGAAGAGCAGGGAAAGGAGAGTACGCGAAAGAGGGGAAGCGGCGACGCGCACCTGCTGGCCATGCGCTCCCAGACCATCCATGACCTCATGCGGAAGACCGAGATGCTCGAGAACAAGGTACGGCAGCTGGAGAAGGCGCATACGGATGAGGAGGAGGCCTATCAGGGACTGCTTTCGAGGATAGCAGGCACCGAAGACGCAGTGCTCGTCGAGAGGATACCGGACCTGACGGCAGGATCGCTCGCCAGGCTCAAGAAGACGGCACGCATCGCCTCCGTCGAGCGCCCCGAGCTCTTCACGAAAGAAGCGATCGCGAAGACAGGACTCAGGACCATCATGGCCAAGCCGCCCAAGAACCGTCTCCTCAACGAGCGCTTCCTTTTCATCAGCCCTGAGGAGATTACCTCTGTAAGAGGATTCTCCCTGTACACCAGGAAGGCGATCGGCACCGCCATGGCAGAGGCCGACCTGCTCGGGAAGATCGTGCGTGAGCATAAGGAAAGCAAAGGGGGAAAAAGCTAGCTCAGATCCATCCGCCGTTGCCTTCCTGATACAACCGCGGGTTATACTGGACCGCCGCAGACCGAAGTTCGGGAAGCACCGTCCGCTGGTAGGCGGCCTGCGTATTGAGGTCATAGATGTCGATGATCTTGTCACTGGTGTAGGCGCTGGAGAGCGTCTGCACCATGCCAGGCAGCTTCGCGGCATCGAGGGTCTCGCTGTTCGCGAGCGCATTGATGCTCTCGTTCTTCAGATGCGCCAATCCCTTCAGGAGCTCTCTTGCCTTCAGGGACAGCGGGTTCGCTATGATCTTTGCTATCGCTTCCGTGCTCGCTTCCATCTCATTCCGTCCTCCATGGTCCAAGCCTTCGACTACCGGTCCGGAAAGCGGCCGAGCGACGCAGAACTTGGAGAAGGGAAAGGGAGACATCCAAGCACGCGAGCGATCGGCCGCCTGCTCAGTAGAACCAGTAAAAGAGGCTATAGCTAGCATAACCTTTGCGGTCTGGTGCCAGCGTCTGACCCATACCAGCATGGTCTGGAGACGCTCCTATAAAAAGCTTGCGCTGATTCAGTTGAAAATAATGAAAGGAAAGGGATTAGAAGGACCTGTGCTTGGCAAAACAGTCCCTGCAGTAGACAGGCC
>JBJKRA010000045.1:0-13543 GCA_046704905.1 Candidatus Woesearchaeota archaeon | reverse complement strand
GGATAAACACGAGGGACAGCACCTCCTGGAACGTCAGCCCGGACATCAGCGCCTACGGCAACGCGATCGTCGGCAGCACGCACTACGGGGTGAGGAACGGCCAGACCGGCGCCCTCAATGCGACCTACAACTATTGGGGGTCTGCCAACCCTGACTTCGCCAACATCACCGGCGGGAACGTGACCTACATCCCCTGGTACGTCGACGAGGGCATGACGACGGCGATCTACCATGCCATCAGCCAGAACGAGACCGTGGTCAACGGCACGAACGTCACGGTGGGCGGGAACGCGACCGAGTTCGTCGTCCCCAAAGGCATCAGCCTGGGCAGCATCGACATACCTGACAACGTCAGCAGCGGGACAGGGATAACCTTCGACTTCAGCGACAGCGTCACGGACGATGGCACGAACAAGACCCTGAACATGACCGGCGGCCTCAACATCACGAGGAACGGCACCTCCGCGAATTACCAGGCGTCCTTCGCCGCAGGCACGGTCGTCACGGGCAACGCCAGCTGGGACGGCAAGATCATCGCGCCGACCGTGAAGGCCGCAGGCAGCGTGACGGTGACCCCTGATGCAGGGCACACCGCGACGGTGAGCGAGGTCGTCGAGATAGGCTCCCAGAACGCGGGCCTTACCTTCAGCAAGGCGGTCAGGCTCTTCCTCTCCGGCCAGGGAGGAAAGGACGTCGGCTTCGTGGACACGAGCGGCACCTTCCACAAGATCACCGCGACGTGCAGCGCAGACAATCAGACCGTCGGCGACGCGCTCCCGGCAGGCGGCGATTGCAAGATCACCGTGGGCAGCGACATGGTCATCTGGACCAAGCACTTCACGAAGTTCGTGACCTACACGCAGACCTCGACCACCACGACCACCACGCAGCCGAGCGGAGGCGGAGGCGGCGGTTCCGTCTACTACCCGGCGACCACCACGACGACGGTAGCCGTCACCACCACGACCACGACCCAGGCGCCGGTGACCACCACGACGCAGCAGGCGGCCACCACCACTACCCAAGCGGCCACCACGACGACCCAGACGCCCGGGACGACGACCACCACCCTCGAGACCCCGACCGGTAACGTCGCGAGGGGTGCAGGAGGCCTGCCCGCAGGATGGACCGCGCTGATCATCGTCATCGTGATCGCGGGCATCGCCGGCTTCTTCTACTTCAGGAAGAAGAAGTAAACCATTTTCTTTTTTCTCCTTATTCTTCAGGTAGAGGAGAAATCAAGAAGGGAGGATTTTATCCGAGTATAGGTCCTATCCTCCCTCACATTCACGTAGGATAAATCTAATAGGAAAAACGTTACATATTTTCCTTGAGCCCCAGCCAAAAAGAAATATCTGCGGCCCGCGCCTAATAACGTGAAGTCTTCTTCGAAGAGGAATAACGCTTCTTCTCGATCTTCACCTCTGGGTTGACATCGACGACGTTGACGCTTGCCTGATTGAATCTGTTTATCCTGACATTCGGAACGATTCGTATATCCATTTCATCCTTCATTCCAACCACCTTTTATCGCAAGTAGCTGCATATCCACCTGGGGAGATTGCCTAATAATCTCCATCCTTACCTGTTGAGTAACTTCACCGGTAGCCTCCTGTAAAAGCTGTTGGAGCAATTTTTGAGTCTCCTCAGGAATCTTCGCGAGATCAATATTTGCAGGCAATGAAAGATTTAAATTAACGTTAATTTGTGGCGACTGAGGGATTTGTCTGACTTTCTTAACCCTTATCGTATATTCAAAATAATGGACCGCCTCCAAGGATTCTATCAATGCGATTTTCAGATCATGCAGGTCAACTTCCTCATTGTCAAGCAGCAACTCATTGAACTGGATCGGCTTCAATAGTTCAAGCTCGTCCTCGTAGTCTACAATGAGATCCCATAGCAGTTTTGCAAGTTCATCTTCCGCAAATTTGACATTCAATCCGATTCCTTTTGCTTCCTTCCGGTTAATCCCGTGACCATGGGAAAACATTTTTTCCGTTAGGGACTCGATGATGGTCTGGACCTTGCTCTCATCGATTTTCGCTTTGTGAGAGTCGAGCATTTTCTTAGCAACAAGCCTTATATGGGAGTAGGTTCTGTAGATAGTCCCCAAAGTGAGAGGAGTAATATCCTGAGCCAACTGGGAAGTGACTTGGCATAGGGCAGCTTGATCAGTGAGGTTCACTTTTTCCTTCATAAAAGAGATATAAGAAGTCACATCTTCTGTATTGATGGATTTGTTTATTTGTCCGGTAGAGGGCATATCCAAAGTAGGGTCTATCGGTCCTAACTCCCCTTTAGGCCCCATGATGATTTCATCAGCTCCCAAAGCAATGAGAGTAGTCGCACTATATGCTTTGCTTGGAATCAGCACGGTCAAAGTTTCACAGTATTCTCTGAGCATGCTGATGATCTTCCAAGGGGTTCCTACATCTCCTCCTCTGCTATAAAGGATAAAATCGATGTTTTTGACCTTTCCAAACTTAAGCAGATGATCATACATAGGACGCACTACATCCTCTGCGATGTTAGCCGCTGCCCCTTGCCGATCACCTGTAAGATACACAAGAACCTTTGATTTCCTCATGTCCTCAATCTTCTTGATTATTACTTGCCTTTGTTTCCGCATAGGAAGAGAAAGAGGCGAGAGTATATATAAAACTACTGGTCTAGTATTGCAGAAACATAGAGGGAAACCAGAATAGTATTCGTGAAAAGGATGTGGTATTCAAGAAGGGCGAAAGTAAGACGGGAATATTCAAGGACTTTTTGGAGAAGGACAATTTAAATACGTTTTTCTTATCTGTAACCACTGAAAAATGAAAAGTTTTTTAAAGCCAGAAGTCTCACCCCCGACAGGTGATGCTATAATGGTTTCCTATGCTATCAGAGAAGCGTTCCAGCGCGTCAAGGCCGACCTCAACGGCATGACCGGCCAGATCGGCGACATCAAGACCCTGACGGAGAAGCAGCTCCGCGCCCTCGGCCAGTACCACAAGGACGAGGAGAACAAGCTCAAGGGCGAGATCTCACAGCTGAAGAAGGACCTCGAGCAGACGAGGAGGGAGCTCGGCAAGGCCCTCCAGGACGCCGGCAGCAAGGCGGTCGCGGCGGCCAAGGACATCGAGAAGAACAAGGAGCTCGCCGTCCAGAAGAGCGTCGCGGCCCTGAAGAAGGCGCACGACAAGGAGCACGCGCAGCTCAAGAAGGAGCTCGAGAGCCTCAAGAAGAAGCTTTCCAAGCTCTAGAAATCGGAGAGCCGCGAAGACAGCAGCGGCACGCCGTACACCCCGTCGTAGCCGGGCGACACCCTGATCCTCCCGGCGCGGTCGGCGAGGACCGCCCGCGCGATCTCCGCGTTCGAGCGCGAACGCAACTCTTTCTCTTCCATCCCCATCAGCACCGTATACTCGTCAGAGCCAGAGACAAGACCCTCATAGGCAGAGGCCACCTTCTTCGTCGCGACGCCGCAAGAGAGCACGGCGGCGATCACCTCGGAGAGGGGAAGCAACGTGTGCACGAGAGGCGCGCGTGGACGGACATAACCGACAGGCCTGTCGGCCAGCTCCTCCACCCGGTACTCCACCCCGACGGTCAGTGGCTTCCTGCACACAGGGCATATCCCCTGCAATTTCCGCGTCTCTTCAGGCGAAAGCCGCACCCTGCACGCGCGGTGCCCGTCGTAGTGGTACTTGCCGTAGAGCGGGTCCACCTCCACCGTGCCCAGGAGCCCGGTGCCGGTACGCAGCGCAGAGAGCAGGTCGTCGTACGCATCCAGGGAAGCGAACAGCGTCGCTTCGCGGCTCATCCGCCACGGCCAGGCCGAATGCAGGTCCGAGAACGAGACCAGGCCGAACCTGTCGAGCGCAGAGAGCCGCCAGTTCATCGCCGGGTCGCTGGAGAGCCCCGTCTCCAGGGAGTGGATCAGGTACGCCTTATCAAGAAAGGCCTCCTCCACCGAATCGAACCCCGACTTCGAGCCGAACAGCCCGAACCACGGCGTCCAGACATGGGCAGGGATGATCTCGAAGCGCGCATCGATCGATTCCATCGCCGCCGCGAAATCCCTGCACGAGATCCCGAACGTCGGCCGGCCGTCGTAGTCCACGCGACCGAGCGTCAAAAGGTACGAAGTGATCCTCTCGACGACGGCGAACGAAGGCGCGAACACCAGGAGATGCACCCGTCGCCCGTGCCCGCCGGACGTGAACACGAACGACAGCTCCGTCTGCAGGACGAACCTGAAACCCGTCCGCGTGCGTAGGATACCGGACCCGTCCTCGGACAATGCCGCAGAGAGCTCCTTGATCCAGAGCGGATGCGTGAAATCGCCTGTCCCGAGGACCTGCACGCCCTTGCGGCGCGCTGCGGATTCGAGGGTAGATATCGTCAGGTCGGAAGAGGTGCCCCGGGCATGCCTGCTGTGCACATGGAGATCCGCGATCACGGCTTCCATACGCGCTTGACCTTGTCCTTCCTACGTCGGGAGAGGAAGGAGCGGATGGTCTCGGGCATCACGTCGTGGCCGTTGTCCTCGAGCGCATGGAAGGCCTCCTCAAGCCGCCGGTTGACCTTCGAGTAGAGGTTGGGCTTGAGGTACAGCTCCCCCGCCTTGATCCGGTCGTACGCGCGCGTGCCCTGGTAGCCGAACACGAGGTAGCCGCGCTTGCCCCCTATCAGCTCGGAGTACGTGTCCATCCCGCGCAGGATATGGCGGTAGTTGACCAGATAGACCCCCCCGGTCTTCCCGTTCGGGTCGACGATCAGCAGGTCGTCGTCGCGCACGGCCACGCACAGGGTGTAGTGCGCCGTCCTCGCCTCAGGGAAGACGTAGCTCTTCTTGAAGTCCAGGATTACGAAGGCATCGTCAGCGAGCCACAGCGCAAGCTCCCGTCGCAGGTCCGCGACGTGCTCGACGTCCACCCATGCGCCGATGAGCCTGCCCTCGCTCTTCTTCCCTGCGGCCGTGATCAGGTTGTCCGGCCTCGTGCCCCTGCCCACCTCGGTCCCGCCGAGCTTCGCAATCTCCTCCTGGCTCACCTCGACGCCCAGGAACGAGAAGATCATCGACACGATCGCGGGCCCGCAGTAGCTGGGCCGCTGCTCGACGTAGTGCGACAGGATCGACTTCAGGGAATCGAAATCCCCGGTCGGGTCCTCGTAGGACTTCAGGGAGGTCGCGACGAGCGTGTTCGGCACGGTGATGAGCCGTCCGGGCCGCATCTGCAGCACCGTCTCCTGCGACCGCACCTCCTTGAGCGTACCCGTCACCTCCCTGTCCGGGAGGAGCAGCGTCAGCTTCGCCCCTTTGCGGTACTTCGTATGGTAGCGGAGCAGGAAGCCGTGCAGCATGTTCCGTACCGGCTCGCGAAGGCCGTAGAAGAGGAAGGCGAGCAGCACCGTGATGAGCGCGGCTATGAGGAAGAAGACCAGGTAGGAGAAGAACGCGAGCTGGATGTGGTAGAGGCCGAGGATCGAGAAGAGCAGCAGCACGTAGAGGATGAGACGCACGAGGAGCAGGACCCATGCCGTCACCTGCTCGCGGATGTCGGAGAGCAGGTCGAACACCCCGAGGCCCGCCATCAGGCCCTGGAGCGCGACCAGCACCAGGTGGATCACGAGCACCCCGAAGATGAGCAGCAGCAGGAATCCGAGCAGATCAGGGGCGTACGCGATCATGCTGTGCGCGACCTGCATGGCGATCGTCGGCTTGACGAGCGAGAGGATCACCGAGAGCACGACCATCCAGGTCAGGTACTTCGTAACCCGCAGCAGGTTCTGCTCCTTCTGCAGGTCGAGGTACTCGCTCCTGCGAAAGACCCTGCCGATCAGCAGGACGAGCCTGCCCAGGTACTTCGCGACGAGCCCTCCGAGGACGAGGAGCAGGACCACCTCTGCCCAGAGCGCCACGGTCGGATCGGAAAGGAACGAGAGCGGGAGTATCAGCATGGGAAGCCAGAAACCTCCGCCTTATATAAGGGTTTCGCTGCTCCCGTCAGGACCAGGACAAGAACGTTTATATAATCCGAGAGAACAGGCATCCCTACCATGAAAACCATACTCGTAGATGCGGTGAACGCGTTCGTAAGCGAAGAGGGGGAGATATTCGAGGGGATGCATAAGCTCCTCGAGACCTATCCCAACGAAAAGATCGTCCTCACCAACGCTGACGAAAAGGCGATGGAAAAGTACGGCCTCAACAACGTCCCCTACCCCGTCTTCACCCTCAGGCACGATCCGGAGAAGACCGATCCGGAATACTTCAGGAGGATGCTCTCCCATTTCGGCCTCAAGCCAGAGGACGTCGTCTATTTCGAGCACAGCAAAAAAGCCGTGGAGAGCGCACGATCAATAGGCATAGAGAGCTACCACTACGACCCGGAGAAGCGCGACCTGCAGGCGCTCAAGGCCTTCCTCGACAGCCATCTCTAGGAACCGCGTTCCGCGAAATATTTATAGGGGCACGACATAGAGGACATCACCATGGAACAACTGCAAGGCATAGAGCATTTCGACAAGGCGCCGCTCCTCTCCAACAACCAGACGATCAACCACCAGCCGGACCGCTTCATCCTCGACTTCAAGGGGGCCTATCCGCAGTACTCGCCCGACATCACCCCGACGCTCGTCATCAGGCACAAGGTCGTCCTGCTCGACCCCTACGGGGCGAAAGAGTTCCTCAAGATCCTGCAGGAGAACGTCAGGCGCTACGAGGAGACCTACGGCAAGATCAGGCCGCCCAAAGCCCTCGCCACGGCCAAGAAGAAGGCGAAGAAGCAGGAGAAGGAGGTCGTCACGGCCAGCCCTGCCAAGCCTCCCTCGTATCTCGGATAGATGGAGCGATACGACCTCATCGTCATCGGGGCGGGCATCAACGGCGCGGCCATAGCCAGGGACGCTGCCCTGAGGGGCTACTCGACGCTCGTCCTCGACAAGGGCGATGCGGCGGGCGGCACGACCCAGTACTCCTCAAGGCTCATCCACGGCGGACTGCGCTACCTCGAGCAGTTCCAGTTCCCGCTCGTCCACGAGGCGCTGCAGGAGCGTAGCCTTCTCCTGCGGACCGCGCCGCATCTGGTCAGGCCCCTGCCCTTCCTCCTCCCTGTCTACCGCCATACGAGAAGGCCGCTCTGGTACGTCGGCATCGGCCTCTTCCTCTACGACATGGCATCCTTCTTCAAGCATCTGCCTTGGCACCGCCTCTACTGGGGCAGGACCGCGGCAGCAGCGATGGAGCCCGGTATCGACAAGAACGGGCTTTCGGGCGCCGCGACCTACTACGACGCGCAGGTCCCCTTCCCCGAACGTCTCACCGTCGCCCTCCTGCGCGACGCGGAAAGCCACGGCGCGGTCGTGCGCACGTACGAGAAGGTCACCGGCATCACGAAAGGAGGGGGGAGGGTCACCGGCACCATGGCAGCCGGCAAGGCCGTCGCTGCCGACGCGGTCATCAACGCGGCAGGCCCCTGGGTCGACGAGGTCAACCAGGAGGCGGACAGTCTCGCCAGGGCCATCGGCGGGACGAAGGGCACGCACATCGTGACGGAACGCTGGCAGGATGCACCTAGGCACGCGATCTACCTGGAGGCGCGGCGCGACGGCCGCCCGATCTTCATCCTCCCCTGGGAGGACCGGATCCTCATCGGCACGACCGACATCCCCTACGAAGGCGACCTCGACGCCGTCGCGCCGACGGAGGCGGAGGTGCGCTATCTCCTCGCCGAGGCGAACGACTGCTTCCCCAACGCCCGTCTCACGGAAAAGAGCGTCCTCCATGCCTACGCAGGCGTGCGGCCCCTCCCGGTCGTGCGAAAGGAACTGCCCGGCGACATCCCGAGGAGGCACATCATCCGCCACTACGCCAAGGAAGGCCTGAAGGGCTACTTCGCGGTCATCTCCGGCAAGATCACCACCCATCGCAGCCTCGCCGAGCAGACCGTCGACCGTGCGTCGCGCCACATCGCAAAGAGGGCAGGGCCCTGCACGACGAAGGCCGCCCCCCTTTTCGGCGGGGACATAAGGGACATCGACGCGTACAGGAGCGAGGCATGGAGACGCCATCATCCCCCATGGCTCACGAGAGGACGGCTCGACGCCCTCATCGCACTCTACGGCACCGAGCACGAAAAGGTCCTGAGGATCGCCGAGGAGAGCAAGGCGTTGCAGGCGCCGCTCGGCGGCGTCATCGCTGCGGCTGCCGTCTACAGTGTACGCAAGGAATGGGCGCGCCATCTTCCAGACCTCCTGCTGCGCAGGCTCTGCATCGTCCAGACAGGAAGGGCGGACGAGCGGACGGTGAGAGGGGCCGCCGCGCTGATGGCAAGGGAGCTTTGCTGGACAAAGGCACGCCGGGAAAGAGAGATCGAGGACTTCAGGAAGCTCATCGCGCTGCGCTATCGGGCGCGCTAGAGGAAGCGCGCGACCGGCGTCTCGCCGGCGCGCACGCGCTCATCCTTCTTCACGAGCACCTCTATGCCGGAGGGCAGGACCAGCGTCGCCTGGCTCCCGAGCGTGATCAGGCGGATGCGCTCTCCCTTGGAGAGCCGGTCACCCGTGCCGCCGAAAGCCCCGAAAGCCCGCGCGAGCGCTCCGGCCACCTGGATGACCTTGATGCGCCCCTTCTCCGTCTGGATCAGGTGCTCGTTCTTCTCGTTCTCCAGCGTCGAGAGGAATTCGTACGCGCGGTGGAAGCTACCCCGGGTGTGGCGCTGCAGGAGCACCTTCCCAGAGACAGGCGAGCGGTTGTAGTGCACGTCCAGCGGCGACATGAAGACCGAGACAATCGTGCCCCTCGCGGACACGTCGCGCGCAAGGGTCGTGATCCTCCCCCACGGTCTCTTCGGGATGACCTGCGGGTCCGGCGCGACGGCAAGGTCGTACGGGAGCACGGCGATCACCTTCCCGTCCGCAGGCGACACGATCAGCGCCTCGTCCGAAGGGGCCTCCCGTTCCGGGTCGCGCAGGAAATAGAGGCGCCAGAAGAGCACGAACGCGAGCAGGATGATGGCCACGGCAGTGAACGCCCAGGAGAGGATGTCCATGCCCGGCAAGAGGGACGCCCGCTATAAAAATCTTCTGGCGAGCCGGGCCTTCCCCATACGGAGGAAACGATACGCACCCCGCCTGAGAGGCGCACATCCCGGAAGAAACGCGAAGGGAGCAGGAGATGCGCCGGACAGGGCCAGAGACTTTTCCCACCTTTGGCAAGAAAGGTTAAGAGCTGCAGGGGATTGGCATAAGGCAGCATGCAGCGGACCGAGCAGGAGACGGCCGGAGAAGAGCTCCTTTCCGCGTATCTGGAGGACTACCGCAAAGATGTCGCCTTCATCGACAGCAGCGCCTTCAAGGATATGGAAGAGACCCTCGCAACGGCGGTCGCCTGCGACGGGCAGCTCTATCTCTCCGACCCGAAGTACCGGGAGAGCGCAGAGAAAGCAAGGGCACTGCTCGGGCGTTTCTCCCGCTACCGCCTCCTCACCGGCACGGGCGTCGTAGAGGAGGATACGCTCGCGGCGAAGAGGATGTCCTCCCTCCTCGACACCTACCTCATCTACCGGCACGCCGACTTCGCAGGCAAGGAGAGGCGCTACCAGGAGAGGCTCGCGGAGCTCGAGCGGATGGGGGAGAGCCTCTCGAAGATGACGAAGGGATCCATCCCGGCCGACGATCTCTCCGGGATCGCTGCGCAGTACGGGAGGATAGGCAGGGCTCTGGAGTATCTCTCCCGCATCAGGCAGGAGGCGAAGAAGGACCCCTTCTACGCAAGCATCGCGACGCTCGCACAGGCCCTCTGCGACCAGACCCGTTCCGCGCTCGAGGCAGAGCTCCTCAGCGTCGAGCGCACGGCCCAAGGCTATAGCAAGGACCGTCCGCTCATCAGGACGCACCTTTCGGTACTGCGGAGGATCTATCAGGAATACGCGCTCGGGGGCGCACGATGAAAGGGAACGAGCAGGCCATGCTCTCCCTCCTGCGCACCAACGCGCGGGCGAAGTTCACGGAGATGGCCAAGGTCCTCGGCCTCCCCCTCACCACCGCGTTCGAGCTCTTCCGCCGCGTCGAGCGCCGCTACATCACGCGCCACACCACCCTCTACGCCTTCGACGCTTGCAGCTATCCTATCAGCGTCTTCTACCTGGTCAGGGCGAGGAAAGAGCAGCGCGACGCGGTCAAGGCACTGCTTCGCGCCCATCCCCTCGTCAACAGCAGCGCCTCTGCCGACGACCACAGCACCTTCGTCTGCGAGATGATCTTCGCCAACCTCCGCGACCAGCATCTCTTCGAAGAGCGGCTCATGGACATCCCTGTGCTGCGCTACGAGCGCCACGAGGTGCTCGAGGAGCTCGGCAGGGAGCGTTTCCTCGCCGGCGTCTAGTGCGAGCCGGGCAGGCGGATCGGCGCGGCCATCAGCGCCGAGGAGAGGAGGAGCCACCACGGCAGCAGCCATGCCAGCCCGAGCAGCATCAGAACAGGGACGACGATGCCGTTCGCCGTGATCGGCATGCCGAGGAACCCCTTCATACCCCCGGCCTTGAGCACCGAGAAGCGCGCGAGCCGGTAGGCGCCTGCGGCGAGGAACAGCAGCGAAAGGACGATGGGACCTCCTGTCAGGAGCGAGAGCACGGCAGGCGCGACCCCGAAGCTCACGAGGTCGGCGAGCGAGTCGAGATGCTCGCCGAGATCGGACTCCTGCGAGAGCCTCCGCGCGCTCCAGCCGTCCAGCACATCGAAGAGCACGGAGAGCAGCAGCAGGAGGGAGGCGGAGGCATACGAGCCGCGTAGGGCGAGCGCGACAGACGTCCCGCCGGAGAGGAGGTTCCCTAGCGTCAGCAGGTTCGGGATCGTGAGGGTCCGCATCCTTTTGGGTCTTGCCATCATGAGAGCGAGAAGGTGGTGTCGCACGTCGTGCGGTAGCCGGGGTCGCTGATGCGCGCGCACAGGCTCGGGTCGTCCTGTTCGACCGCGACCGCTGCGTAGCACGCGTCTTTGCGTGAAGCGCTCACCTTCACCGCGCAGAGGTTGGGGTCGTCTGTCTCTTTCGCGACGTCGATGTAGCAGGAGTCGGCGTAGCTTCCTGTATAGGCGCACGTGCCGTACGTCCCTGTCCGGACGGCGATCTGCATGCGCGCCTCGTCGGTGTAGGGCGAGGCGTGGTGCAGCAGCACGAAGCCGACGGCAGCGAGCACGAGCAGCGCGAGGACGATGATGAGCAGCGTCCGCGTAGGGATACTGCGCAGGAGCGAGAGCAGCGGGAAGGAGAGGGCAAGCAGCACGAGGCCGAGGACGGTCAGGGAAAAGCCCAGCCAAGACACGGCGTCAGGCCCGTACGTGAGCGTCACGTCCTCCTTCGTCGGCACGACCAGCATGAAGGAGGGGCTCGCCTGGTAGATCGCGGCGTCTGTGGAGTGCCACAGCGGGAAGTACGACACCTTCACCAGATGCGGCAGGCCAGGGCAGGTCGTGCGGAAATGTATCCTGCTGTCGGAGAGCGTCACGTCCGAGACCGTGCAGTTCGCGTCGAGCGGGACATGGGGAGGGTGCGCTGCGACCGCGAGGGGATCGCCCGACGCGTCCACCGACCACGAGGAAGGCAGAGGCTTCGTGGTGAACACGAGCGGCGTATCGAGATTATCGGGCGAGAGGAACCAGAGGAACGCGAGGGTCTCGCTGTAGGGCATGGAGAGCTGCACCGGCTTGTATCGCGGCACTACCACGTAGGACGAGCCGGAAAGAGAGACGTTGTAGAGCGCGTACGTGCTGCCCGGGAAGCTCCTCTCGAGCGTGTAGTTGGGGTCGGAGGAGAGCTCCAGCTCCACCTTGTCCGTGATCGCTATGAACGAGCCCACCTGGTAGAGCCGCAGGTACGGATACGCCATGGACAGGTTCGTCCTGCTGCACGCGTAGTTCGGGAACGGGCAGGACTGCTGCACTGAGTAGAGCGACTGCATGTAGAAGATGAAGGGCGCATTCTGCGACGACTGCATGTACAGCCCCTCGAGCGTCGAGCGGTCCGCGAACAGGGGCAGCGACTCGAACGCCCGCGTGCTCCCGAACCGGTTGTTGAGGTCGTTGTTCTCGTAGACCACCCTCGGCGCGGAAAAGCCCAGAGGGGAGGTCACGTTCCCGTTGATTGCGAAGTACAGCGGCGCGGAAGGGGCGCCGGAGAAGCCCTGGTAGTTCCACTCTGCCCACTGCGGCAGGTAGTTCGCGTTCGCCCCGACCCAGAAGAGTCCTGCGAGGACGAGCGCGAGGACGATGAACGTCCGGTAGGCGAGCGTGAGCCGTGGAGGCGGAGGGCCGGGAGGCGACGGCCGGCGCGCTCGCCACAGCCTCCACACGAACAGTACCGAGAGCACGGAGAAGACCAGTATGAGCAGCTGCATGAACGGCACGAACCTGATGTTCACGACGCCGAGGCTGACCGCGCTGTAGAAGAACGCCACCGACACGGCGAGGATGTAGAGGAGGAAGAGGTAGGGGTAGCGCTCGTCAGGCGGCATGCGCGGACGGTACACCAGCAGCACCACGACTGCTGCGAGCAGCCCGAGGGCGAGGAGTACGAGGAAGGGCGTCATGATGGCCGGGAACACCTCGGAGAGATGCACGGTCCAGAAGTCGGCGTACGCCGTCGTGTAGGAGAGCCGCAGCCCCATCGGCACGTAGAAGAGCGAGATCAACAGCCCGCCGATGCCGTAGACGACGCCCCCGCGGAGCAGCCGCTCCTTCCAGCGCTTCGAGACGAGGAAGAAGGGGAAGAGCGCGAACGCGACGAGCAGCGTATAGACGTGCGAGAGGCCGCAGAGCGCGAGCGCGATGATGGCCCAGACGAGCAGGGAGCGCTTGGCATCCCGCGCGGTCATGAGCCTGTACAGGAGACCTGCGAAGAGCCAGAAGAGCGCGAAGCCGAGCGAGTACGCGAATTCGCCGGCGAGTGTGCTCGCGAGGTTCCCTCCCCACATGGAATTGCCCGTGTTGAACAGGAACGCGAAGGCGGCGAGCGCGC
This sequence comes from Candidatus Woesearchaeota archaeon, assembly GCA_046704905.1. Taxonomy (GTDB): domain Archaea; phylum Nanobdellota; class Nanobdellia; order Woesearchaeales; family JAWAQC01; genus JAWAQC01. Next base: position 537 of record JBJKRA010000045.1, on the reverse strand, counting down.
CGAAGAGCGGGAAGGGATGCTCGAACCTGAGCTTACGCAGGAAGAAGTACACGGCGAGCGGCAGGAGGAGCGCCCCGAGCAGCGTCCCGAGCTTGAAGGCGACCGGCAGCCCGACGAAAAGGGACATCAGGAGCATCAGGAGGAACGGGAGCGCGAAATAGTAGTGGAGCAGCGGGAAGCCGGCGTAGTTGCCCATCGTCCATGCCGAGAGGTTGGGGAAGAAGCTCGCCAGGTGGTCGTGCAGGAACGACAGCGTATAGTAGTGGGATGCGGTGTCCCCGCCGGTGGTGATGGTGGAGGAGAGGAGCAGGTGAGGGGTGAAGATGGAGAAGAACAGGCCGTAGAGGAGGAGGAACGACAGGACGACGACCGACCTCCTGATCATGCGCTCCGAAAGGCGGCCTTTTCTCTCCCCGAGCCAGTACGCTCCGGCGGCGACCAGCAGCACGGCGAGGATGAGGAGGACGGGAAGGAGCGGCATCCCTGGAGAGACCGCCACGTTCGCTCCGACGGCGGTCACGACGGCCTGCGAGGAGG
>JBJKRA010000044.1:0-7928 GCA_046704905.1 Candidatus Woesearchaeota archaeon | reverse complement strand
GGTGAGCGGCTTGGTCACACTGAAGTTGAGCTGGGAAGGCATCCCGGTGACGGTGACCTGGCTGTGAGAGAGCAGGTTCGTGCCGGAGTAGAGGTCGCCGACGAACACCTGGGTGCTGTGCAGGTCGACGTTGCCCGTGTTCTGCAGCTGCACAGAGGCTGATCCGCTCTTGCCCGCGACGGCGGTCACCGAAGGGGAGCTAGCTGTCATCTGAGCAGTGATGTACTGGATATTCACGCCGAGAAGGGCATGGCCGTCCGCGGAAGTCTCGTTCGTCGAGACGGTGACGTTCCCCAGGTAGGATGACGCATATATCTGGGTCGGGTCATTGGAAGGCTTGACGGTCATGGTGTAGTTGACGCTCGCGCTCGCGTTCAGTGTCCTGATCGCGAAGTTGCTCGTGAAGACCGAAGGGGAGATGGTGTCCTTGGCGTTCGAGAAGCCGTTTGTCCCGAGACCCTGGAGAAGGATAGGACCTGCGCCCGTGTTCTTGACGTTCACGGTGACGGTCTTTGTCTGGCTTGCCGAGGTGAAGCTCAGCGTGTTCGGCGTGAGCGTCACGCTGACGGCTGCCTGCGCCATCACCGCCGCGAGAGGCAGGATGAGCAGGAAAGCGAAGGCGAACAGATACTTCCTCATAAGCGACATGCTAACACCCCCACATCTGTGGTTCCTATCAAAATATTGAGTATAAATTTAGGGAAGCAATAGTCCCATCCTTTAAATATTTTTCCATTTTAGAGTAGTTACACATGGGATCAGAGTTCAGGACCCTTGTAGAACTTTGTCTCGGCGATGTATTCGCCGCTGATCTCTCTCATGAGGCGCTGCATGGAGCTCGAGATCTCCTCGACGTTCTTCTGGGTGAGGTAGGCGTTCTCCGGGTTGGTCACGTCCTTTGGCGCATACTCCGCCATCTCCTTGATCTGCTGGTAGATGCCGACAGCTGCGTTGAAGGCCTGATAGTCCATGATGCCCTCGCGCGCCATCTCGCTGTAGCTGCGCATCCGCTCGTAGAGCCGTACGGCGCTCTCGAGGGGGACAGGGGATTCTTCCTGCGCAGGCGCCTGGGGCGCAGGCTGCTCCCTGCCCGGCTCGCGCTCGAGCACCCGGTCGAGGGACTCCTCCTCGGCCTCCTGCGCCTCGGTATTTCTCTCACGCAGGTTCGACAGCTCCTTGATGGACCTGCCGAAGAGGGCCTCAATCTCCCCCATCTCCTTCTTCTTGCTGCTGAGCATCTTCCTGAGCTCTTCCACCCGTTTCTCCGGCGAGGCCTTGGCAAGCGCCTTCAATGGGTCCTTTTCGTCGGCCATGCAGGAGGAAGGGGACAGGAGAGTATTTTAATGTTTTGCAATGGTGAAGGCGCAAGGCTTTTATAACGGGAGGTGGTGTCCCCTTCCCGTGCCTCCAAAAGCCGACGCCGCCGCAAAGCCCTACGAGACCCTGACGGACGAGGGCCTCTTGAGCTACGGCGTGTTCTATACGAGGAACCTTGCCCCCTCGCAGGAGCGGGAGAAGAAGCTCGTGGCGATTAGGGCTGTCGGGAAGCGCCTTGCTTTCTATCTGAAGGAACTCTCTGTCCTCGAAGAGACCCTGCAGACGCGCTACGGCGGGGCGGCTGTCGTGGATGAGCAGTCCCTCCGGGTGCTTACCACCACTGCTCTGCTGCAGGCGTTCGAGAAGGAGGTCAAGAGGAGGGATACGGAAGCACTCTCTCTTGCGGCAAGGGTGCATTACGGATGGGAGGAGGCCTATCCGAACAGAGAGCGCACGGTCATGGAGAGCGACCTTCTCGGCTAGGACGCTGCCTCTTCAGGACGAAGACGTAGCCCTTGAGGAAGACCACCTCCGCCTTGGCGAGAAAGGCTATGCGCTCGGCATCGGTCTTCCTGTCCTTCTGGAAGGGGAATGACTTGAGGAAGCGGACCTTGACGGCCGACCTCTTTCGCAGGTGTCGGACTATCTCGTCGAGCGCCCCTTTGGAGAGCCCGTTCTTGCCGAGGCGCAGGGCTATGGGAAGGGAGCGCTCGTCCATGGCTTTTCCATCGCCCTCGGCCATGGGGCACGAGAGCCACCGCCCCTTTTTAAATGTTGCCACAGAGGAGACCGCTGTACAGGCCGGACCCGGTCGCCGGCGTTCCATAAGTTTTTTAAAGCGCCCTTCCCCTCTTTCCCTGCATGCTCAGGATACTTTTCAGCCCTAACTGGTTCTACAACTACGATATCCTGTTCGATATCGTCTCTGCAGCCGTCACGTTGATCCTCGCCGCCTATGTCAGCAAGATATACCGCTATACCAAAGAGGAGCGGTACCGCTTCTTCAGCCTCTCGTTCCTACTCATCGCCCTAGGCTTCGTGGCCAAGTCCCTGACGAACTTCGGAATCTACGAGCCGGTGGAGATGACCCGCCAGATCGGCCTCGTCATGGTCAGCTACACAGCCAGCCAGTACTCGAACCTGCCGTTCGTGCTCGGCTTCTTCCTCTACCGGTTCTTCCAGCTCCTGGGGCTCTCGGGGCTCTTCCTCGTGCTCTTCCGCTACCACGGCAGGAAAGAGCTGCTGTACGTGATCGGCCTCTTCATCCTGCTGGTATGCATCTACAGCTGGTCGGCCTACTTCATCTTCCACATCGTGGCGCTCCTGATACTGCTCTTCATCTTCCTCGAGTACTGGCGCATGTACCGCAAGCGGCACAAGACCAATACCTTCTGGATAGCGGCATCGTTCCTCGGGATACTCATCAGCCAGCTGCTGTTCATCTTCGTCTTCGCGGCGACCACCTTCTACGCCGTGGCCGAGACCCTGCAGCTCATCGGGTACGGGATACTGGCCTATGTCTACTACCGAATCGTCCTGAGAGCCTAACGTCACATGGCAAAGAAACGAACGCGGATGGAGATCATCTACGACATGCTGCTCGCCATCATGAACAAGGGCAAGATCAAGCCCACGCATGTCATGTACAAGGCCAACCTCTCGCACAACCTCCTGAAGGGCTATCTCGAAGAGCTGACCGAGAAGGAGATGATCAAGGAGGCCAAGGACAAGAACTACACCTACCTGATCATCACCGACAAGGGCATCACGTTCATCAACGAATTCCGGAAGATGAAGGAGTTCCAGGACTCCTTCGGGCTCTAGATCCTCTTCGCCACGTCCTCTATCTGCTCGGCTATGCTGACGAGGAACTCGTTCGTGACCTTGAGGAGGTCGGTCTGGGTGACGATGCCCGCCAGCCTCCCGTGATCGACTATGACCAGGCGACGGACCTTGTGCCTCTTGATGAGTTCGGTCGCCTTCATGAAGTCCATGCTGCTAGGGGCGGTGATGACCGGCGAGGACATGATGTCCGCTGCCGAGAACTGGTCGGGGCGCTTGTCCTTGGCGAGGATCTTCCCCGTCAGGTCGCGCTCGGTGATGATGCCTACCGGCACTTGGCTCTTCTTGCTGCTGATGACGACCACGCTGCTGATGCGCCTCTTGGCCATGGCCCTGACCACCTTTAGCGCGGAGTCTGCCGGCAGGACGGAGACGACGTCCTTGGTCATAATCTCCTTTATCTGGGACATGGCGCATCCTCTGTGAGAGGCGTTATATAAAGTTTGCCTCTGGGCGTCGGGCCTGGAGACCATCACAGCGGACGGACCAGTATGGAATACGTCCTGCTCTCCCCTGGAGTGAGCACCTCAAACTTCTCCTGGTCATCGAAGTGCCTGGTGCCGTCATGGAGCGGGAGCAGGGTCGTGAATTCTATGGAAAACATGCCCGCATTAGATGAAGGACTCCAGAGCATGACATTGTCGCTGAAATCATCGCTCGCGACCCGGACCCCTCTTCCTGTTTTCCTGTTCCTGTACGTCATAGAACTGAGACCCTCCATAACCAGAGCTTCCTTCGGAGGGATGCTGGAATACTCTATGACCTCATCAAGCGTCGCTACACGCACACCTCTGTCATCCATGAATTCCCCATCCTGGACCTCGCCCTGTACCGTGAATCCCGGGTGCCAACCAATCATGTAGGGCATGGGTACAGATGCCCGGTTTGTAAGGGTCAGGTCGCATACCAATGCGCCTTCCCCGAGCGTGAGCGTCTTTCCGAGACCATAGGGAAGCCAACGGAGCTCTTTTGGCCTATCGCTGCCTTGCGTGTATTTGGAATTGGGAACCGGCCGGCCGTCATATTCCTGGACGAGCATGAGACTTTGTGCGAGTTCTCTTGGGCTGACAATGAAGGGGTTGGTTTTCGTGTGCCTTGAGATCCCATGCTGGTCGAGAGGGAATACCTTGTCTTTTATCCTTACCTGGTAATCGACCGGGGGCCCGAAAATAGGGAAGGGAATGATCTCGGAGTCCTTCCAGCCCGGTCCCTCGTACGATGTCTTACCACCGTCGTGAAAATACTCGATGCCGCCGGCTATCAGGCTGACCAGCTGGCCGTTCTCAGGATTTATCTCGGCCCTGAGGCGCCCGTCGGAGAGAAGAATCCCTTTCTGCAACTTGCTGAGGGTGAGGCACCGATGTATTTAATGCTTCAGTTCCCGGTCACCGAGTAGTCCCTCATCGGGTGCTTCCTGAAGAAGTCGATCTTGGCGTTCCGGTCGAGCTGCTTGATGCGGTACTCCATCCTCGCCGCGTCGATCTTGTCCACAGCCCGGATAGTGTAGAGGAGGCGCCTGAAGCGCTTCTTCGCCACGTACTTGCTGCCCCTGCCGGACCTGTGCGCGGCCATGCGCTTCTCCACATCGTTCGTGATGCCGGTGTAGACGGAATCGTCCTGGCACTCGAGGAGATAGACATACCACTGCTGCATGAGGCATCTCGGGCGGCGGGTCGTTTATCTTTTTTACGCATAGACCGCCAGAGGCCTGAGACCGGGACGGCTACTTCCTGTAGGCCATCCTCACCATAGGCGTCAGCTCATGATAGGGCATACCGTCCACGGAATACGGAAAGCTGACACCGAGGTAGAGGGCCGAGCCCTTCTCGTCGGCGAGCAGGTATACAGCGAGGCGGTCGGCGTGGACAGGGGACCAGCCCCTCTTCCTTCCTGACTCATCGAGAGCACGCCTGCCATCCTCAGACGGCTTCATGGGCCTTAATGAGAGAAGCTGCCCATTGAAGCGCTTGCCCAGGTGTCCCGGATCGGGGATCTCCATCCCCTCTCCTAATGCGGAGAGCGCTTCGTCGATATCCTTGACCTGTATCCATCGGCCTTCGTAACTCTTGATCTGCTGATAGGCCTCATTCATCCATCCCAATCGCTCTTTGTCTATGGGTATGTCCGCCTTCAGCGCCTCGACGCCCATCAGGAGCACCGTGTCTTCAAGAGATAGAGCCATGAGGGAGGTGTAGGCCAGAGATTATATAAAATCTTGGAAGTCGGGGATGCGCGGTGCAGATGCCCTTATCAGAGTTCCGTGAGCAGGCGCGCGAACGCACGGTAATCGGGAACGGCGAAGTCGGCCTTCCCTTTCTCTTCCGCGCCGAACAGCACCGCCGTCGCGCCCATGGCCTGGGGGATCGCGAGATCCTTCTCATAGCTGTCCCCGAGGACGAGGCACTCGTTCGGCAGCACGCCGAAGCGGCGGAACACGGTCTCGTAGTACTTCTCTGAAGGCTTCATCTCTCCGACGCGGTCGGCGGTGATGACAAGAGGGAAGAGGTTCTCCAGGCCGAGCGCGTGGAGCTTGACCGAGAGCAGATCCCTCGTGTCCTCGGTGCAGATGGCCAACTGGTAGTCGCGCAGCTGCGGCCTGATCGAGGAGAAGTAGGGCATGAGCCTTATGGCCTTCGCCACCTCGGAGAGGAAGACGGCAAAGCCTTTCTGGACAAGGGCCTTCCTCCGCTTCGCGCCGAGCCTCTCCAGCAGCAGGCCGTAGGAGTAGATGCGGTGCCGCCTCTTCGGATCGTGCTCCTCCAGCACCGTGCGCACGATGTCCTTCCATTCCCGGTAGTATGCGTCCACCGTCTCCGGCGCTGCTTTTCCGGCGAGCGCCCTTGAAAAGACCGCGATCGCTGCACGATCCGCCCTCTCCGCCACCGCATGCGTGTCGTAGAGGGTGTTGTCCGCGTCGAAGAGGATCGCGCGGATGACCATGTCCTTGGCTATGTCCTCGGAGATGATCTTGTTCGGGAAGACCATCTTCCCGGAGGATGCCTTTATGCCCTGCTTGATCGTGACGTGATCCCCGGTGAAGATGCCGACCGGTTCCCCGGGATCGTAGGCATGGCCGTTGACGCTGATCTTCGCGCGTCCTGCCTTCGCCACGAAGCGGTTGCCGATGTGGTTGGACCTGCCTATGACGCTCGCCTCTATCCTGCAGCGCTCGCCTATGTGCGCGTCCTGCATGACGACGCTGTCGACGATGACCGAGCCCCTGCCGACGAAACCCTCGACACTGCTGCAGCCCTCGATGCGAGCGCCGTCCTCGACCACCGCATGGGGACCGATATAGCTGTCCGGGCTTATCTTCGTGCCCCTGCCGATGTGCGCCGAGTCGCAGCGTGCGCCGAACTTGCCGATGAGGAGGCGGTTGGCCTGGAGGATGTTGTAGGCCCTTCCCACATCCACGCGTGCGGAGCGCGATATCCAGTAGCCGAGGGGGTGGCCGGCCTTGAGCAGGTACTCCGGCGGCGGGATCACCTTGGCATGGCCCTGGTCATGCACGGCAGGGAAGAACAGGTCGGCGTCGAGGAGCGCCAGCCCGACGTTCGCGAGCCTCGAAGGCGGGTCGGCCTTCGGCTTCTCGACGAGCTCGACGAGCCTGCCCTCCACGATGCGCGCGATGCCGTACTCGGAAGGGTTGTCCACGTCGCGGAGCGTCACGATGCCGTGCTTGTCCTTGTCCCGGCCGAACGCCTCGAGTATCCCCTTGATCTGGTCCTCGGATGCGATGCTGTCGCCGTAGCGCAGGATGAAGTAGCTGCCCTTGAGCGCGTCCTCTGCCGCGAGCAGCGCATGGGCAGGGCCGAGCTGCCGGTCCTGCACGGCGTAGACGATGGAGACATCGGGATAGCGCTTCGTGAAATAGCCGCGCACCTCGTCGAGGTTCCCGGGATTGGTGATGATCACGAGCTCATTGATGCCGTGCCTGAGGAACTCGTCGACATGGTGGGCGAGCAGGGGCTTTCCGAGGAAGGAGAGCATCACCTTGGAGGTGGAGAGCGAGAAGGGCTTCATGCGCGTGCCGGTGCCTGCGGCGAGGATCACGCCCTTGACCGCCTTTTCCGGCCTGGCGATGCGCATGATGGCCTGCGCGATCCTGTCTGCGTCGTGGCGCATGTAGAGCGCCTTGTTCCACTGCTCCTTGACCTCGGCGTCGTAGAGGAAATCCCCCTCCACCACCCTGATGCCGCGCGATTCCATCTCGGCTATTGCTGCCCTGTCCGGCGGGAGATAGTAGGAGCCTGATTTTTCGTAGCGGCGCAGGAGCCTGTCTTCCGGCTCTTTCGTGTTGAGGAGCACATAGCCGATGGGCGAGCGGCGGTGCGGGACTCCCCTGGTCAGGTAACGCTCGATCTCGTCCACATGCTCGAGCAGGGCGTAGCCGTCGGTGAGCCCTGCCTGCGTCGCGAGGTTCGGGATGTAGACGAGCCTTGCCCTGGAGGAGAGGACTGCCTTCCTGATGTCCCCGATGAGCAGGTTGACGATGAGCGAGGTGTAGAGGCTTCCCGGACCGACGACGATAAGGTCGGCCTCCTTTATCGCCCGGACCGCAGGTGGGTAGCCCCTGGCCTTCCTGTCCTTCAGATACACCTCGGCTATACGCGCCTTATGCAGGCCACGGACATTGAACTCGGTCTCGAGCACCGTCCCGTCGGCGAGGCGCGCGCAGATGTGCGTGTCGGCGAGCGTCGAGGGGTAGACGCTGCCCCTGATCTTGAATATCTTCCCCACCTCCTCGACGGCCTTCCCGAACGAGCCTT
>JBJKRA010000043.1:0-7749 GCA_046704905.1 Candidatus Woesearchaeota archaeon | reverse complement strand
TACCACTCGTCGCCGTGGCCCTTGAAAACTATCCCGGCGTCCCTTATCATCCTTCCCAGCTCTCTTGTCGTCAGGACGTAGTCGACGTCCCTGAATCCCGACGAGTCCATGTTCTGCCTTGTCGCCTCGAACTTCTTCGCCGTGCAGGGCATGACGCTGACGGACACTATCCTTTCCGGGGGTATCCCTTGCGTTTTCGCGTAGTAGGTCTTTGCCAGCGCCCCGAACATCTGCTGCGGCGACTTGCAGGTGCTCAGATGCGGTATCAGCTCAGGGTAGAAGTGCTCGAGGAATTTCACCCATCCCGGCGAGCACGACGTGATCATGGGGAGGACGCCGTTGTTCTTCACGCGCTCGAGCAGCTCGTTCGCCTCTTCGACGATGGTGAGGTCGGCGGCGAAGTCCGTGTCGAGGACCCGGTCGAACCCGAGCTTCCGGAGGGCTGCGATCATCTTCCCGGTGACCAGGCTTCCTGGCTCCATGCCCTGCGTCTCGCCGAGCGTCGCCCGTATCGAGGGGGCGGTCTGGACTATCACGATCTTTTCCGGGTCGGCTATGGCATCCCTGACCTCCTGGATGTAGTCGCGCTCCCGTATCGCCCCTGTAGGGCAGATGTTCGTGCATTGGCCGCAGAACACGCACGCCACCTCGTTGAGGCTCTTCCCGTAATAGGGTATTATCTCCGTCGCATTGCCGCGTTTCGCGTACCCTATCGCGTTCACGCCCTGTACGACCTGGCATTTCTGTATGCATCGCCCGCAGAGTATGCAGAGGTTGTTGTCCCTGTATATCGCCGGGCTCTCGCCGTCGACCGTTTTCTTCGTCATGGGCCGGAAGGGGCTGCTCTTGACACCTAATCTTTCTGCGGCACGGGAGAGCTCATTGTTTTCCTTCGTTATGTCGTGGCCGGCTATCAGGAGCTCCATGTTGGTCTTCCGGAGCGCATCGATCCTGTCGCTGTTCGTCGCTACCTTCATCTTGTCTGCTGCCCTGGCGTTGCATGACGACATTACCCTCCCGTTGATCTCTACCAGGCAGAGCCTGCATTTGGCCGTGGGATCAAGGTCAGGATGATAGCACAGGGTCGGGATGTAGATGCCCTGCTCCCTGCAGATCTCGAGCACGGTCTTCCCTTCCTCCGCCTCGTATCCTTTGCCGTCTATCTCGATATGCATCACGCGAATTCCTCCGGAAAGTACTTCATCGCGGTAAGCAGGTGCTTGTTCGACGCCATGCCGAGCCCGCAGAAGCTCGCGGCGGTTATGTATTCCGCGAGCCTTCTCAGGTCATCCCTGTCGTCTGGCGTCGCTGTCTTCCCCGAGATCCTGTCGAGTATCGCAAGCACCCTGGGGTTGCCCTCCCTGCAGGGCACGCACCTTCCGCAGCTCTCATGGACGAAGAACTGCCCGATGTTCCTGCACATGCCCAGGATCGAGCGGCTCTTCCCGACGACGATGAGCGTGCATGACCCGAGCATCGCGCCCATGCCTGCAAGCGTCTCCTTGTCGAGCCTCGTCTCCGGCATGTAGGGTATGCATCCGCCTGCCGCGCCGAGGAATATGGCCTTGACCTCCTCTCTGGGCTTGGCCTTCTGCATGAGCTCTCCTAGGGTCGTGCCCAGGGGCGCCTCATACACTCCCGGCTCTGCGACGTCGCCGGAGATCGAGATGAGGTTGAGGTCCTGCCAGCCCCCTTCGAGTATGAGGGGGACGTTCGCGAGCGTCTCGACATTGTTTATGACGGTCGGCAGGCCGTACAGGCCCTTGTCCGTGGGATAGGGAGGCTTTGCCCTGGGCTCCCCTCTCTTCCCCTCGATGGAGTTCATGATCGCCGTCTCGTCCCCGCAGATGTAGGCCCCTGCTCCGGGGACCACCGTCACTGACAGGCCTATCCTCTCAAGCCTGTCCGCGTAGCCGCGTATGACGTTCTCCAGATCGCCCTTTATCTCGAAGTATTCCCCCCGAAGGTAGATGTAGGCCCTGTCCGCACCTATGGCGTATGCGGCTATGATCACGCCCTGGACGAACAGCGAGGGATTGTTCTCCAGGATGAACTTGTCCTTGAACGTGCCGGGCTCGCCCTCGTCGGCATTGCAGACGAGGATCCTGCGTTTTTCAGGGCTCTTGCCCGTCATCCCCCACTTGAGGCCTGTAGGGAATCCTGCGCCGCCCCGCCCTTTCAGGCCTGACGCCTTTATCCGGTCGATGATCCCTTCGGGTGCCATGCCCAGGGCCCTATCGAGCAGCCCTTCATCCACGTGTCGTTCTATCTGCATCTGTCGAGCAGCTCCCTAAGCCTATCCTTTGTCAGGTCCTGATACACCTTGTCATCGATCATCGCGGCAGGAGGATGATTGCAGCAGCCCAGGCACGACGTCTTCCTGACCGTGAAGAGGCCGTCCCCTGTCGTCTCTCCCTCCCCTATGCCGAGGACGTCCCTGAGCATCCCGAGCATCTCCCCTGACCCGTTGAGGTAGCAGGAAGGAGAGTCGCAGACCCTGATGACATGCTTGCCTTCCTTCTTCACCGAAAGGAATGAGTAGAACGTCGCGGTCTCGTAGATCCGCGTGATGGGTATGCCGGTCTCCTTCGAGAGATCCTTCATGGCGTCCTCGGAGATGAAGCCGTCCTGCCTCTGCACCGCGACGAGCCTGGAGAGCAGAGGGACCGCGTTTTCCTGCATGGGCGTTCTTCTGATAAGGCAATATTTAAAGTTTTCTCAGGTGCCCCAGTGGGGAAGCCGTCTCTGCCGACGAAAGATACGGACCGCTCCTTTCGCGTAAAGCATTTATACCCCCTCCCCTGTGACCCTTCTCCTGTAGTGACCTATGGCACTTGAAGGGATACTCGCGAAGATGCCGCTGCGCCTGACACTGGCAGGCATCGCCGCAGCCGTCCTCCTCTGGACCGCGCCGGTAGGCACCACATCGCCGGCCGATCTCCCCATCGTCGACACGGCAGCGACCGCGCCTTTCCTCGAGGAGAACGCCTCCGTCATACTGCGCAAGGTCGACCGCTTCTACGGCATACGGATCATGCCTTTCGCCGTGGACTATGCCGATTCGCTTTCCGTACCGGGAGCGCTCATGGACTACTGCTTCTTTACGGATACCATGGATGTGGACACGGGCAAAGCGTATCCTCTCCGTTCCCTCCCGGCGCATTACCATGCCAGCCCCGACACCTGCCAGATACTCACGCTCGAAGGGGTCTTCATCCATGAGCTCGGCCATGTCTACACGAACCAGGTCATGCGCGGGCTCAAGAAGGAAAAGCTCCTCGGCGCGGGCCAGGGTGCGGATTCCGCCGCCCTCCCGCAGGATCTCCTCGACGAGGGCATCGCCGACTACTTCGGCATAAGGATGGGCCAGCTCACCCCTGCGACGACGGACCGCGCCTGGCCGGACAGCATCGGGCAGTTCTGGGAATATTCGGCACAGGGCGATGCGCAGATCTACGGGTACGGCTACCGGCTCGTCCGGCCGATACTCGACAGCCTCGGCGTCGCGGCAGGAGTGCGCGCCATCCTTTCCGCGCCGATACCCTCGCAGGAGGAGCTCTTCGACCCTAGCGCCTACCAGAGACGCGTACTTGCGGAAGGACGCGGACCAGCGAGAAGGTGATGATCTTGACCGGGGTCTTTTCGCTTATGTCGATGTCAGGGTAGTACTCCCTGAAGCTCGCGTACATCGCGTGCTCGGAGGCGAACCAGTCGTGGCCCTGCCAGTCCTCCTCGCGCAGGGTGCCGAAGGTGCGGAGGATGATCTTGGTGATCCGCGCGACCGCGAAAGGGGCGAGGCTCGCCGCGTCGATGAGCTCGAGGTCGTCGCCTTCAGAGAGATTCTTTTCGTCGGCGAGGCGCCAGGTGGTGGTCTTCGTCCCGTCGAGGACCTTCCTGACGAGGTGGGGGGCGAACTTGAGGCGTTTCATCACCCCTGCCTCTTCACCCTCTCTTTATCTTTTTTTCCTTTCGTGCCCGGTCAGGGGGAGTAGGCGAGGAGGGACTCCCTCTCCCTTACCAGCATCTCCTTGGCGAGATGGTGCATCTCCTTGTCCTCGACGCCGAACCTTTCCCGTATCGTGATCTCGAGGCCACCGGGCGCGCCGCTGCGCACATACATGACCGGATGCCTCTGCATGTCGAAGTCGATGCCCTTCTGGAGGATGTAGCGGATCGCATCGCCTGCTGTGCTGAACCCTTCCATGCCAGAGAGGCCGTACCTGACGCTGGGGCGAGGGTCCAGGCTGCGATAGGTCGTCTCCTGGTAGAACTCGGGGAGCTTTGCCATGGGTGGGGGTAGTGGTTTTTCTCTTATATATCCTTCGGGAGCCTAAACATTCATTAAAAGGAAGGGCTTACCGTCTGCCATGGAGGCATCCCTGGACGCACTGATCGCAGATGCGCGCTCTCTCTACACGGTGGGCCTCTGCGGTGAGGATCCGCCGAAGCGGCGGGAGACCGTGGAGAGATACCGGGACCTCTACACGGAGCTCTATCTCCCTTACGCCGGCCGCATGGACGGCTTCTCGAAGAAGGTCAGCGAGGCCTTCTCGACCGTCGAGAGCTATCTTTCGCCTCCGCGCGAGAACACCCTCGACGAGATCTTCGCGGTGGGGGAGGCCCTCGCCGCCCTGTCTGCGTACCTCTCCGTGCTGCAGCAGGACGCCCAGGGCAAACTTTAAATAGCGCTTCCCGTCCCTCGCTCCCGGGTCTGTAGCTCAGCCCGGTTAGAGCGCTGGTCTTATATGACGGCGTTCAGGTCACTCCTGAGCGGCATCTGGCTAAGAAAGCCAGTGGTCGGGGGTTCAAGTCCCCTCAGACCCATTCTTTTCTTTTTTGGGCTGTCGGTGTAGAGGGTGCTTTCTATTATCGCAGAAAAGATAACAGCATCCTCAACATCAAAAGAGAAAGAGACTCACTGCGGGACGGGCGCGATCTTCTCGTCGGGGTCGGCGACCTTGAGCAAGGAGATGTCGATCCTGCCGAAGTGCTCGGTCTGGTCGAGGTTGATCTTCCGGAGATGCGAGAGGTGCAGCAGCGGAAGGAAGGTCATGACCTTCTCCTCCTTGCCGCCCGTCGGGACGAGCGCGGAGAACGTCAGGGTCTTGTCGCTCGCCGCGTAGTAGTCCTGGATGGTGTGGTAGATTTTCTCCACCATCTCGCCGAGGTCCCACTTCTTGTTCGGCACCTCGACCTTGGGGATCTTGTAGTCGACACGACGCACCGTGCGCCGGTCCTGGACCTCGAGGGCCTTGTTCAGCGCGTCGATGAGATCGTACATGGAGACTTTCCGCTTTCGCGGCTGGGGCGTCCTCGGGATGAGGGTGTAGCGGTCGATCTGCTGCCTGTTCTCGATGATGCCCTGGCTCATGAACTCCGTCTCGAGCTCGTCGTAGAACTGGTCGGCATCGTTCGCCTGGCCTGCCGCGATCATGGTGTCGAGATCCTTCATGTACTCCTCGAGCAGCTTGACCGATTTCATGCGGAGAAGGATGGCCGAGGCGAGCACGACTTTCCCCGAGACCCGGAAGTCGGTACGCTGCAGCTCTTTTACGGTGTCGAGGAAGCGCTTGGCGAGCATGGAGATGTCGACATCCCAGGGGTCCATCTCCTCGCTCTTGACCAGGTTCGTCAGGATAGCCTTCCAGGTGACGTCGTCTTCCTTCGTCAGGAGCTCGAGGATCTTGTCTTGCATGGTCTCTTGGGGTCGCTGCCGTGCTATTTATGCTTTCTGGGCGTTTTCCGGGCGTTCTATATAAACTAAACCAGTATACAGAAATGTATCTTCATGTTTATATGCTTTTCCCTTTCCCGGGCGTTCAGAGGAGCAGATGGAGCAGTACCTGGAAGACGCCCGTGAGCACGAGGAAGAGGACCGAGAAGAGCGCGACGAACTTCAGGACCTTCTTGTGGCGGTAGCCGAGCCAGACGAAGGGGAGAGCGAAGGCTAGACCGATACCGAAGAGGCTGATGGCCATGACAAAGGCGCTGTAATAGCCTGCCCCATATCTTATCTCCTGCCAGAAGAGCTGCCAGAGCATCGCCGGCAGCGCAAGAGCGATCCCTACGCTGATGAGGATGATCTTCGTATAGGACGCCCTTGGCTCCTGCAGCTTGCCCTTGAAATACGTATTCTTGCTCGCCAGGACCAGCGAGGCGATAGCTACGCCTACGATGGTGAGGAGGTTAGTCAGGCCGAGCAGCGCGAGGCCGGGGAGGTTTGGCTTGTCTTTCCGGAAGACGATGGCGCCTGAGAGGAGGCTGGCGAGCATGGAGATGACGACGAGGAAGGCGATGCCCCAATACCAGGGGTGATGGTCGACCGCCTCGAGGAAACGTACCCTCGCCGGCGTTTCCGGCGACATCCAAAGGTCCTCCGTGTAGTCCTGTGCCGGGGTATCTATCCTTATCTTGGTGTAGGGGACGGCCGAGGCCTCGACCATGTCCGTCAGGCCAGGCTGCGATTCGGCCGGGGATGTCTTGTATCCTGCAAGGAAACCGGAGAGCTCCTGAGGCGCGCGGACATAGCCGTCGAAATAGGTGACGGCCGTGCCCTTCCGTATCCCGGCGTAGAGCTCGGGGCTGACGTGGCCGAGCACGTAGACGATGGCAGGCACGCTCTCCGCGCCGTAGACGGAGGTGGGCCTGAGCGGGAAGTATATCCTCTCCGTCGGGAAGCTGACCGAGACGCCGAGCACGCTGCCTGTCCACCCGCGGCCCTGGCTGCTTTCCGCCTGCCGGAACGCCGCGACGTCGGAGATGTAGGAGACGACGAAGGAATAGCCCTCGCCCACATAGCTGTCGAGCATGGCTTTCGAGGTATTGGGGAGGTCGAGGCCTTTGGAGGAGAGGTAGCTGGCGAGCGCCGAACTGCTGTTGGCCGCGACCAATTCTGTGGTCATGCCCATCCTCTCCAGGCTCTGGTAGATGTCGACCCCTTCCGGCGTCGTCAGGGCGTTGCCGAGCGTGCCCATGCTCTGGCCGAGGATGTAGAGGGGGAAGGTGTAGATCTGGGTCAGGCGTATCGCCGTGAACGTGTCGTCGACGGTCTCCCCTGCCCGATAGCCGAGATCGCTGCCCCCGAAATAGGGGAAACCTTTGGAGATGCCGATGCTGACCTGTTCTGGCGAGGCAGGGACCGGGAACATCCAGACGGCCTCGCTGCCAGAGAGCTGAGAACCGGTATCGACGGTGAGGAGCATCTGCTCGATGCCGTCATGGTAGCTGATCGCGGCGAACTGCCCGCTCTCCGCGAAGGGCTGCCACATGTCGCGGTCGGAGATATGGATCATGCCGTCTGCATGGGTCATGGGCACGAGCAGTGCGAGGAGCAGGACGACGAGGATGAGGACGGCTTTTTGTTCCATGCTGACCTTATCTCCGGAACGGACGCTCCATCCTATATATTAGTTTCGGGATGGTTAGTTCCCCGCCGAACATCGGCGTCAGATGTTTCGTCTGTAGTGGATGGCGCTGGTCCCCTCTCCCGTCTTCGGCACGTAGAAGATGTCGTGGAGGCCGTGGTCGTGCAGCGGCCCTTTGTAGTTCTCGAGCAGGATGATGTGCGGCGAAAGCAGCCGCTCCATCTCCCCTTCCTGCCTCTGGGCCGAAGAAGACCTGACGCTTAGGGCGCCTGCCGCGCCTATGATAAGAGCGGCGATCCCTGCGACCCTCAACGCCCTGTATTTCGCCGTGGCCTCCATGTGCTCCTGGTCACGGATGGCTCTCCAGCCGTCATATCCCCCTGCA
>JBJKRA010000042.1:0-2893 GCA_046704905.1 Candidatus Woesearchaeota archaeon | reverse complement strand
GGCCCACATCATAGGGAACGACACCTGGGATTTCGCCAAGGACCTCGAGGACTTCAGGAGAGGCATCTACACCCTTCCCATCATGTACGCGATGGGGATCGCCAAAGGGGAGGACAAAGACATGCTCGCCAGCCTGATCGGGCATGACGTCCTCTCCGAGGAACAGAAGGACGACGTCAGGAGAATCATGGTCAGGAACGGCATCATCGAGTACGGGAAAGAAAGGGCACAAGAGCTCTGCGACCATGCCCTCGAGCTGCTCGAAAGGTTCCCCGGCGGAAAGGCAAAGGAGATGCTGGAGTTCTCGACGACCATGACGCAGAGGAACAGGTACTATGATCTGCTGGAGGCCTACGTCTCAGAATGAGATCTCCTTGATGAGATCGATCGCCTTCCCGCCTTTCCTCATGGCGTCTATAACATACTCGCTTATCGCGTAGACGGCCTTGACCTCAGCCATAGTATTCGCCATGCCCCCGCCGGGCCTTACGTCCTCTCGTATGGAATCGTCAAGCCTGTCCGCGAGATCGTTCAGCTTTCCTGACACCCCTAGCCCATAGAAGAGAGCCTTTTCCGCGGGACCGAGAGCGCTGAGGTCGAGTTCCGACGAGGATTTCCTCCGGCCCACAGTTCTCGCCACACTTATCCTTACGAGCGATCCCTCCATGTCCCGCCCGTACTCGATTAGAAGCCCTTTGCCGGAGGAGGTGTAGTCGATATTTGTGAAGAGATGCCCTTTCCCTGCCACCGTCCCGCTCCTGACATAGAGCGTGCCGTCCTCTGTGCTGTCGGAGGCGGTAAGCCCGTCGTAGCCATGCGACGAGAGCCGGGTATAGAACGACTGGAGGTCCTTTTCGCTGTACCTTCGAGGCTCTCCGGGATCGGCAGTCTCCAAGAGCCGCACAAGCCTTTTCCTGTCGCCCCGCAGCATATAGAAGATGAGATTGGCATCCCGGCTATAGGACCTGGCGAGCAGGGAGTCAGACTGCCGATGATAAGAATCCTTCTCGATCGCCATGCGCTCGAGGGATGAGCGTGCCCCTTTGTAGTTGGAGTTCCTCAGTCCGATTTCGGCATCGAGCGCAACGATGTCATCGCCCTTCGTGATATTCATGACGAACGAGTCGTTGTCCGAGACGCCGAACGGGTAGGAGTCACGATAGCGGCACGCTAGGACAAACTCCCCTGCCTTCGTCCGCAGGGTGTCGGTCTTCCCATAAGAGACCACCCCCGCCATGGACTGGCCTGCCGCAGAGAAGCGCAGCAGCGCGACAAGCACGAGCGTGAGCAGGGTTTTTTTGAGCATGGGACCATAAGAACACGTTTCATTTATAAAGTTTTCTAATATTGACCACTTAATAGAGACAACAAAGTTCGGAAAGTTTTTAAAAGAGAAGCCCATACCCACATACCATGACGCACCTCTTCACCCACGGCGCCGACGCTCATTTCCGATTCTAGCTAGTCCTCGTTCTCCTTGCAACCCCTTTTACAACCATCAAAGGTGATACCCATGTTCGACCATTCAGGCTATAAGGAGCAGTACAAGAACACGAACTACCTGCGCTCCATCGAGACGCTCGACGACTTCCCGAAGATCAAGGGCTACGACTTCGAGCAGCCCTTCGACTTCAAGGACTTCCTCGAAAGCTTCGCGACGACCGGCGTGCAGGCGAGCAACCTCGCGCAGGGCATCGAGACAGTCAGGGCCATGCGAAAGGACAAGGCGACCATCTTCCTCTCCTTCACCTCCAACATGGTCAGCTCCGGCATACGGGACATCATAAGGTATCTGGTCAAGCACAAGATTGTCCATTGCCTCGTCACGAGCGCCGGCGGCGTCGAGGAGGACGTCATCAAGACCCTTCGCCCCTTCGTCCTCGGATCGTTCGACACGCCGGGAAGGGTCCTCTTCGAGAAAGGGGTCGGTCGCATAGGCAACATCTTCGCACCTTTCGACCGCTACCTCCACTTCGAGCAGTTCATCAATCCATTCCTCGCACGCATCTACGAGGAGCAGAAGGGACGTAGCGTCCCCTTCACCCCCTCGGAACTCATCAGGGAGCTGGGGAAAGAGGTGGAGAAGAACGAGCTCCACGAGGAGTCCATCCTCTACTGGGCGTACAAGAACGACATCCCAGTCTTCTGTCCCGCCATCACTGATGGGTCCCTGGGTGATCTCATGCATTTCCAGCGACAGCGCACGAAGGATTTCTATCTCGATGCTGTAGGGGACCAGACGAGGATCGTCAAGTTCGTCCTCGCGCAGGAAAAGACCGCAGCAATCCTCCTCGGCGGCGGCACGTCCAAGCACTACGTGCTCAACGCCAACATCTTCCGCGACGGCCTGGACTACGCCGTCTACATCACGACGGCCCAGGAGTACGACGCGAGCGACTCCGGCGGTAACCCGCAGGAGGCGATGACCTGGGGCAAGGTCAACATCAACGCGTCGAACGTCAAGATAAAGGCAGAGGCGAGCATCGCCTTCCCGCTGCTCGTAGCAGGTGCCCTCATGGAAGAGGCGGACAGTAAGGGAGAAGACGACTAGAAGAAGACCATGTTCTCGCGGCGCGCGACATTCTCGTACTTGCCGTGGCCGAGGATGCCGTTGATCTCGGCGCTCTTCTTCCTCTTGATCCTGGAGAGGTCCGCAGAGGAGTAGTCCACGATTGCCCTTGCGAAGGCCTTTCCCTCGTAGGCGAACTCGACGACCGCACCCGCAGCAAAGGAGCCGGACACCTCGACGATGCCTGCAGGGAGCAGGTTCTTCCCCGAGAGCAGCGCCTTCTTCGCGCCGGTGTCGACTTCCACGCTGCCCGCAGGCTTCGCTTCCAGCATCCAGCGCTGCTTCTGCGCCATGCGTTCCTTGGGGACGAAGAGAGTGCCCACC
>JBJKRA010000041.1:0-9522 GCA_046704905.1 Candidatus Woesearchaeota archaeon | reverse complement strand
CATGAGGACCGCGCGGCCATCGGGAAGCGGTTCGGCGCGACCGACATCGTCGCTGCGAGGGGCAAGGACGCCATAAAGCGGATCAGAGACGTGACCGGCAATCTCGGCGTGGACTCTGCGCTCGAGTGCGTCGGGAGCGCAGGATCATGGGAGACGGCGCTCGGATCCGTGCGAGCCGGAGGCAACATCGGCGCCGTCGGGCTTCCGGTGGATGTCCCGGATATCCCGGTAGCAAGGATCTTCTGGCCGAACATCGGCATCCAGGGAAGCGCCTCGCCGGCCAGGCATTACATACCGGAACTGCTGCCGGATGTGCTCTCAGGCAAGCTCGACGTCTCCGCGATCTTTTCGAAGACCGTCCAACTCTCTGACATCGCAGAGGGCTACAAGGCTATGGACGAGCGGACGGCGGTCAAGGTCCTGGTCAGGCCGTAGAAACCATTTCTTACTTTTCCCTTCCGAATCTCCTCTTCGCCGCCCTGGTCGGGAAGAGGCGCGCGAGGTTCCTCTGCTGCCACTCAAGGAACCTGCCGATGCAGTCCTGGCAGAGGTCTACGCTCCCCTCCTCCAGGTCGAGGCGGTTGAACCCGGGATAGTAGTCCAGGATAGCCTTCCCGCAGAGCGCGCATGTCGCCATCTCACTTCCTCATCGACGCAAGGTCGGCGTAGACCTCTTCTATGGTGTCCATCCTCCTGACATGCCCGGTGAAGTACCAGGGGGACCTCGCGTTGTACCCGCCTACAGCGTAGACGACGGGCTTTCCCGTGACCTTATGCAGCATTGCCGCTGCGCCCACCTCGAGGAGGGAGGTCGTACCACGCTCGTCGGTGATGAGGATGACGACGTCGCTGCCCGCGATGCCTTCGAACTCATTCTCCGCGTAGCCTGCGGCCTCCGCCTGATGCTCCTCGTAGGGCTTTATCATCCTGTGGGCCGTCCAGTCATAGCTGATCTCGTGCCCCATCGCGCGCAGCTTCGCATAGATCGCATGCACCATGTCCTTCCTCTCGAACTTCGCAGCGACATATATCTTCATAGTCTCTTCACCGTCCCCCTGTCCGCGTCCACCTCAAGAGTTTCACCGTCGGAAAACCTGCTCGTGGCGGCCTTCGTCCCGACGACGCAGGGCTTTTTCAGCTCGCGGGCAACGATTGCCGCGTGGCTGGTGATGCCCCCTTCGTCCGTGACGATGGCTGACGCCCGCTCCATCGCCGGGACGAAATCGGGATGCGTCGTAATGGCGACCATGATGTCACCCGCTTTCACCCTGGAGAGATCACCGACGCCCTTTACGATCCTGCATGTCCCAGAGACCTTTCCCGGACAGGCGCCGATGCCCCTGAGCGATTCGCCTGGAGAATGCGTCTCCACGCGGGCCTTGAGCGCCGCAGGATCTGCGAAGACCACCCTACCGTCTTTCTTGACGAGGGCGAAGCCTTTCTTCCTCTCGGCAATGGCCTTCCTATCGGGCTTGAGGATCTCATGCGTGAGGCAGAAGGAGTAGTCCTCCGGACCGAGTCCCTTCTCTTTTCCCAGGCGCTCGAAGAAGAGGCGCGCGTGATAGGTCGCCTGACGGCGGTAGTCGTCGCGCAGGTCCTTTATGGAGAGGAACGCCTGCGCCTTCCTTACCATCTCGGCGTGCTCTGCCGAGAGCCTTATCCTCGGCACGTCTTTCTCTTCTGCCTTCCTGTGCTCCAGGCAGTACCGTCTCATCTGCTCTTTCGTCCAGGGAGGATTATGGAGATCGAGGCAGGGTATCCAGCAAAACTCCTTCCAGATGCGCCCGACGAAGGCGTCGTCGAACGAAGAGGCCTTCTCTATCTCCTCGTGGAGCCGGTAGATGCCCGAGCGCTCCGAAGGGACCAAGAGCGAGAGCGCTTCCTTCCCGTACGCCTTCTCCAGGGTCTCGGCGGCCCTTTTCACATAGACCTCGATGGAGTGCAGTCCCCACCAGATGTAGACCGTATAGTCGCGCCAGGTCCCGGCGAACGCAGGGAAGTTCGAGACGGAGAGATGCTCTGCATGGTCGACGTATCGTCTGCCGATGTCGTGGAACTCTTCCACCTTCTCCCAGAAATGGTCGTTCCATCCGGCGATGTCGGCGGCGAAGAGCGACCACTCGCCCTCGTTTACGTAGTAGGACTCGTTGCCCTGCTCGGGATAGAAGAAGTCGTCCTCCATCGAATGGGGGACCAGGTGCTTCGTCTCATGGGAGCCGCAGCGCAGCACGATCTCGCAGTACATGCTTCCGTACTCTCGCGCCCAGTGCTTCAGGTAGCCCATCTGATCAGGATAATGAGAGTGCTTATTTAAAGTTTTACGCGTGAGCCTCAGCTGCGCTTGTTCTGCACCAGATACCCTACCCCGCCGTCCTTGACCTCGAAAGCGAGCACCGTAACGATGCCTGCAGGGCGCACCGGCTTCTGATCTTTGGCCAGGTTACCGTTCTTCGTCCCATCCTCGACACTCCAATAGACGATGTTACTGATTTCGTTAAGAGCGAGGTCAGGCATGAAGAACATATCCGGATCGAGCGCGTTGAACGGCTGCAGGGGTTCGGCATTGCCGCCTCTGTAGGTCCTGACAAGGGCCCCTTGTCCGGGGGAGAGCTCCCTTTTCATGATGGGGTTGCTCCTGTAGGTGACGGCGAAGCGGATCTCGTTCGCCCTTACGACCGCCGTGATGCGCGGCGTGCCGTACCTGTCCGGAAGTCTCCGGGTCATACTGATGCCTTCGACTACATGCTCTCCGCCAAGGCCAAGATGGAGAGCGGAGTCGCTGCTGTACTCCGGGAACTGCTCTATGACGGAACGCACGAGCTCATTGTGGCGCCCGTTCCCTAAGATAAGGGAGCCGTCGGACGCCACGAGCGCGGGGAAGTAGTTGAAGATCTGCTGGTCCTGGACGTAGAGGTTATCCGTGCTCTTGAGGAAGGGGATCTTCTCTTTTGGATGCGACGGGTCGGCCTCGGTGGTAAGCCACCTCCTCTTCTCCATATCGTCCCTGCCGGTCACGACGTACGCGCCGAGCAATGCGCCTTCGGGCGTCATGCCGTAGAGGATCACATCCCCTGGGTATTCGAGATTCTTGAGCAGCTCTTCCATAGGAACAGGCTTCTCCCAGTCAGAACTCATGGATTCGCACCCCCATGGAGAAAGAGAGAGGAGGCGCTTATTTAAACTTTACTTCGGAGTGGGTACAGGAACCTCCCTGCTCCTGCCTGGCATGAGGCTCTCATAAATACCATCCGTGAACTGCCTCCAGTGGTGCACCTTATCCTGGACGAGGAGATCGTAGTGGACGAGGTAGCTGCCTATGTCCGACGTGAAAAGCCTGATGCTCTCGTTGAGCTCTTGGGGATTCCTCGCGTTGAGGTAGAGGATCATGTCGTAGCTGCCGAGCATTTTTCCGGCATAGAAGATATTCTGCAGCCTGGCGAAGGGCTTACGCAGGACGTCGAGCGGCGTCTCCTGCTCAAGGCGCACGAGCAGGTAATAGGTCACGAACCCCTGCTTCGAGAGATCGGGGATGGCGCCGAAGCTCAGTATCACTTTCTTCTTAATGAGATCCATTATCCTTTTCTTTACCGTCGCCCTGTCGACTGACAGTTTCCGGCCTATATCTATCAGCGACGCCCTCGGATCGTCAGCGAGCTCCCGGAGTATTCCCGAATCCTCTTTTTTGGGACCATACCTCTCGAAGCCTGGGCCGACAGGGAAATTCCTCGCCGAGAGCAGGCTGCTGAAAGAATGGTCGTCCTTCTTCTGGAATTTCGTCTTCAGGTCGAGCAGGGGATTGAGCTGAGTGAACTCCAGATCGTAGAGGTGCGTCAGGATAAGATACTCTTTTACTTTGTTCCCACAGAGGGCAAAGAGCTCTTCCCTTATCCTGTTGAGCTCAAAGCCGTCGCTCGCGTCGACGATAATCTGGAGATCATACCGCCCGATGAAGGAGTTTATCCACATGACGGATCCGTGCGCCGCCAGCGAACGGCAGATCACCTCCTTTTCCCCGGCATCTGGATCAAGCTTGACAAGGAGGTGATAGCGCGTGAAGCCAAGCCGTCGCGCATCGATGAAGAGGACATACTGCCTGATGTAACCCTCTTCCTCCAGCCGCCGTATCCTGTAGGCAGCAGTGTCTTTGGATACGTTGATGGCCTGCGCGACAGTTGTGTGGGGGATACGACAGTTCATCGCAAGCATCTCCATGATGCGGAGGTCTTTCTGGCCCATATTCATCTTCATGTTGATATATTATTTAATATTTCCCCATATCACTTAGTATTAAATGAGAATATTATTATATTGTTGTTTATGATTACCACTGTGGAGTGGATACTTTTCACATTGTAAAAGGTCTTAACAGTAAGGCGTGCAGGACAGGATATGCCATAGCCGAAGCGGCGGGCGCGGCCATCATCGGCATGAGCCCCGGCAACAGCTATTTCAAAGACAAGACCGTCGATACGCTGCTCCGGTATTCTGCCGACCACTTCTCCCCCGTCAGGGTACTTATCGCGGGAAAACCGGCAGAACACACCTACAGGGGGATAGGGTATAGCCCGGCGCGAGCGAAACGAAAGGCCAGGCTCAAGGCCAACGCATTGCGGAACCGTTGCATGCGGAGCATGGAACGGATCAATGGGGATGTCGCCCTTATCGGATGGGAGGAGGAGGTAGAACGGGATGGATCCTACCTGCAGGAGCTTGATGCCATAGCTTCGCTCTATGCTGAAAACGCAGGCTTTCGAGAAGAGGCAAGAGCGGCGACACGCACGGTACTCTCCGATAAGCTGAAAGAGGGCATAGACAGCGAGCATGCCATCGACGAAGGCGTCAACTATCTTCTCGAAGAGCTGGCGTTCCTCTCAGCAAGCCCCAAGATATTCGCTGAAGAGAGGATCGCCTATGTCTATCACAGGAGATGGAGGATATATGAGGATTTTGCAGGGGGGGTGTTCGACGGGAGAAGCAGAGATGACCTGGGATTCATTGTAGTGAGATGAAACTCAATACAGCCTCTTCACCAGGCGCGCTATGGGCTTCACCGAGAGGAGGAAGAAGAGGGCGAAGAGTATCATGACGATCATGCCGCTAGGGGGCATGTCGAGGGCGAAGGAGCTCGTTATGCCGGCGAGCATGGAGAGGAGGCTCGCTATCACCGCTATCACTATGGTGCTCTTCATCGAGCGGGATACCTGGAGGGCGATCAATGTCGGGAGCACGAGGAGCGCGGAGACGAGCAGGATGCCGACGGCGCGGATGCTGACCGCGACGGCGAGAGCGACGAGCAGGGTGAAGACCAGGTTGACGAGGGTGTTGTCCTTCTGATGGAGCTTCGCCAGCTCCTCGCTGAAGGTCATGAAGAGGATCTTCCTGTAATAGAGGGCACCGAAGACGAGGATCACGGCGAGCACGGCGATGATCAGCCAGAGGTCGAGGCTGCTCAGGGTGAGGATGCTGCCGATGAGGAAGGTGAACAGGTCCACGGTGAAGCCATGGACGATGCCAGTGATGAGGACGCCCATGCCGACGCCGAACGAGAGCACGACGGCGATCGCAGCGTCGCCGTAGATGTTCCTCGATATGAGGCGCTGCACGGCGAAGGAGCCTATGATGACCACGGCCAGGGCTACGAGGAAGGGGTTGTAGTTGAGCAGGAATCCGAGCGCCACGCCGCCGAAGGCGAGGTGCGCGAGCCCGTCGCCGAGCAATGCCAGACGCCTGAGCACGAGGAACGGCCCGACGAGCGCGGTGATGAGCGCGATCGCCGCACCGCCTATCAAGGCGTGCTGCATGAAGGCGTAGCCGAGGAGATCAAGCATGGTGGTCACCGAAGGTCTCGTACGATCCGTACGCCCGCTTGAGCAGCTCTTTCGTCTTCGAGGCCGGCCCCATATGGGAGGTGTTATGGCTGAGGCAGAGCACCTTGCCTGCGATCGTCGGCACCATGCCCACCTCGTGGGTGACCATGAGGATGGTGAGATGGTGCTCCCTGTTGAGGTGCTTGAGCAGGCGGAAGAACTCCTCCTCGGTCTTCGGGTCCACGCCGACCGTCGGCTCGTCGAGGATGAGGATCTTCGGGCCGTTGAGAAGGGCGAGCGCGATGAGGACGCGCTGCTGCTGGCCGCCGGAGAGGTCGACGAATCGTTTCGCGAGCAGGGGCTCGATGCCGAGGATGGGATGGAGCTTTGCCTCCTTCGTCCGCTTGGCGTCGAGGATCTCCCGGACCGTGCCGGGGAAGAGCCGGTCTATCGCATGACGTTGCGGGACATAGCCGATGAGGGAGCGCTGCCTGCACTTCTCGACAGAGGTGCCCATGATCGAGAGGCTTCCCCCGCCCGGAGGCAGGAGACCGAGGAGCAGTTTCACGAGCGTGGTCTTCCCTGCGCCGTTCGGGCCGATCACGGCGACGAAATCCCCCTTCTCGATCGCAAAGGAGATGCCCGAGAGGACCGGCTCCTTGTCGTAGGAGAAGGAGAGGCCCTCCGCTTCTATCACCTGCATGCCATCGCCTCCCGGAGATAGCCCAGGTCCTTTTCCATGATGCCGATGTAGGTCGCCGAAGGGTCGGCGGTCGAGGCGGCAGGGTCGAGAGGGAGGGTCTTCGCCCCGACCTGCGAGGCGATGGTCTGTGCGATCCTCGGGTCGGCCGCGACGTCGAAGAAGATGTAGGTGAGGTTGTACTGCCTGGCCACGTCCACGAGGCGCGCGATCTGCTGGGGCGTCGGCTCTTCTGTCGGCGAGAGGCCTGAGATGTAGTAGGCGGTGAAGTTGTAGTCGCGCGCGAGATAGGAGTATGCGTCGTGGCCTGTGAGGACGACACGCTTGCTGCAGTCGGCGAGACCCTTGGTATAGTTGGCGTCGAGCGCCTCCAGACGCGTTATCAGGGCGGCGGCGTTTTCCGTGTAGTTCTCTGCGTGCGTCGGGTCGGCCTTCACCAGACCGTCGCGGATGTTCTCCGCCATCTTTATGGCGTTCCTCGGCGAGACCCAGATATGGGGGTCGAGGCCGCTGTAGGAAGCGGCGGGCGAGATGTCTCCTGCCTCTGCAGAGGGCGGGATCTGCTGTATGCCCTTCCCTGCCTCGACGATCGTGACGTTGCCGCTGACGGCCTTTATCAGGTTCGCCTCGAAGGGCGCGAAACCCTTCTTGACGCCCAGGGTCACGAAGACCTGCGCGCTGTCGAGGCGTATCAGGTCCTGGGGCGTGCTCTCGTACTCGTGGGGCTCGGCATTGAGGGGCACGATCGAATAGACCGTCGCCGCGTTCCCGGCTATGGCCCTGGTCAGGTCATAGATGGGGAAGAAGGTCGCCGCTATCGTCATCTTCCCGGGTGTCGCCTTCGGCGCGGTCGTGCAGCCACTGACGAAGAGGAGGAGCGTGGCCAGGGCGAGGAGGAGCACGGTCTTTCCTGCCATGGGGATATGAGAAGCGGAAGATATTTATATTTGTTACTGATTCTCATTATCAACAACAATGGCACGCACGACACGGCAGAAGAAGGCGCTCGAGGAGGCGATGCAGGGCTTCTCCACGTTCTTCTCCGCTGAGGAGCTCCTGGCAAAGGCCCAGAAGAAGGACCCTAAGCTAGGGATCGCGACGGTCTACCGGTTCTTACGCGAGCAGGCGGCATCGGATGGCGTCCACACCTACTCGCACGACCGAAAGCAGGTCTACTCGATCCAGGAGATCAGCCACTGCTACTTCACGTGCAACCGCTGCGGGGCGGTCACGCATTTCGCCATCAAGGACATCAACGCGATCAAGAGGAACGTCCCGGGCGAGATCTGCCATTTCCAGGTGGACGTGCACGGTATCTGCGACGCGTGCGGAGGGAAGCGGTAAGTTCCACAAGCCGTATAAACATCGCTCCCTTCTCTTTTACCTACCATGGTAACGATAGACCCCAAGACCACCGCGCTCGTCATCATAGACCTCCAGAAGGGAATCGCCTCGGACGCCTTCCCAAAGGCCCCCTACACCGCCGAGACCGTCGTCAAGAACACGGCGCAGCTCATCGACGCGTGCAGGGAGGCAGGCATCCTCATCGTGCCTGTCCATGTCGCGCCGGGCCCTGCGACCGCTCTCCATCCGTCGGCGGACGCGTCCATGCACCATCGCGACATGCCCAAGGACTGGGCGGAGTTCCTGCCCGAGGTCGCGCCAAAGGAAGGCGACGTCGAGATACGGAAGCAGCAGTGGGGCGCGTTCTACGGGACCGGCCTCGATCTCGAACTTCGCAGGCGCGGCATCACGACCATCATCCTCTGCGGCATCTCCACAAATATCGGCGTGGAGAGCACCGCTCGCTTCGCCTACGATAACGGCTACGCACAGGTCTTCGCCGAGGACGCGATGACCGCGATGGACGCTTCCGGACACGAGGCGGCGGTCAAGGGGATCTTCCCGCGTATGGGGCATGTGCGGTCGACGAAAGAGGTCGCGGACGCGATAAGGAAAGGGAAGAAATAGTTTCCTCTCAGTTCACGGCGAAGACGACGTTGACGTTCTCCTGGACGGCCATGCGCTGCGGCGTGATCACGGCGTCCTCGTAGCCCTGGGGGACATAGCTGTCCATGGCCGGCGCCTCCGAGGAGACCGTCACCCAATAGCCTGATTCCTCAATCTTGAGGACGCGATCCAGGCGCACGCCGATGCCCTGCGTTACTCTTTCCGCCTTGGCTTTCGCTGCCTCGGTCGCTTCGGTCATTGCCTCTGCGACCGCCTTTTCCTTGGCCGCCTCCGAGACCTGGAACTGGATGCTGTCTATCCTGTTCGCGCCTGCCTGGACAGCGGCATCCACCACTGCGGAGACCGCAGTGACGTTCGCATAGACCTTGAGGGTATGCTGCAGGTCGTAGCCGTTGTCGACCGGGCCGTCATTCGTCCAGTCGGTGTGCTTGTTGAGGTAGTAGTCGGAGGTCTCTATGCCGGCGTCGGCAATGCCGGCCTTATGGAGCGCGGCTTTCACCGCATTCGTTCCATCGGCGTTCTGCGACTGCGCCTCCTCAGCCGTCGCCGCATGGGTATCGACACTTAGGTAGACGGCGGCCTGGTCGGGAGCGACCGGTACCTCTGCCTGTCCGCCGACCGTGATGTAGTCGCTGTGCTTCTCTATGGGTAGGTTCATGAGCCCTATGACGAGCGCTAGGCTCACGATAAGCGTCGCGATGATGACGGTCACGAGTGTCTGGTTCTTCATGCGGCCCACCTCTGGGATGAAAATGATATTTGCCTTATAAAAGTATCCCTCATCATCAATGTGCCTGTATCCTCTCTCCAGGAGCGTCGCAGGGGAAACGTTTTTATTCTATCATGCATAGACCCACCCCTATCGCTCTCACGGGGGAAAAGGCATGGCAGACAGATCAAGACTGGAAGAGCTTCTCGAGAAGGATATCGGCACGATCACCGCCGATCTCAAAAGCGAATACGGGTTCTCGGACAAGAGCATCGCCTTCCTCGAGGAGAAGGGCCTGAAGGAAGAGCACTTCGCCAAGCTCTACGAGACCATGG
>JBJKRA010000040.1:0-23931 GCA_046704905.1 Candidatus Woesearchaeota archaeon | reverse complement strand
TCGACACGGAGCTCGAGCTGCCCGGAGCCTTCACCCGCGTCTCGGCCATCACCCGGCCCTTGGACCCTACGGGCTACGGGTTCTCGTTCCGCCGGCACCGCGACAAGCCTTGGACGCTGCCGCTCTTCATCAAGTACCGCATGATCAATCCTCTCGCCGCAGGGCTCCTCAGCTTCCTCATCGACGGGACGAGGAGCTTCCTCATCTGCGGGACGCGAGGGTCGGGGAAATCATCGCTGCTCTCGAGCCTCATGGTCCAGATCATGCGCCGCTACCGCATGATCACGATAGAGGATACCCTGGAGCTGCCGGTCAAGAGCCTGATAGAGCTCGGCTTCAACATCCAGCAGATGAAGGTGGCAAGCTCCCTGGTCAAGAGCGGGAACGAGATGGACGCGAGCGACGGCATCAGGGCGACCCTCCGTCTCGGCGACTCCGCGCTGATCGTGGGAGAAGTGAGGAGCACGGAGGCCAAGGCCCTCTACGAGGCCATGCGCGTCGGCGCCGCGGCAAACGTGGTGGCAGGAACTATCCACGGCGACAGCCCGTACGGCATCTTCGACCGCGTGGTCAACGATATCGGCGTCCCGAAGACCTCGTTCAAGGCGACCGACATCATCGTGATCGCGAACCCCATCAAGTCGGCGGACGGGCTGCACAAGTTTCGCCGGGTCATCCAGATCACCGAGGTCAGGAAGGACTGGACCGAGGATCCCGCATCGGAGAAAGGGTTCGTGGACCTGATGAAGTACAACCCGAAGACCGACGAACTCGAGCCGACAGACGAGCTCATCAACGGAGATTCGGACATGCTCAAGACCATCGCAGGCAACGTCAAGGAGTTCGCCGGCAACTGGGACGCCGTCTGGCAGAACATCCAGCTTCGCGCCAGGATAAAGGACACGCTCACCAAACGCGCCATGGCGGAGGATGCCCTGGACCTGCTGGAGGCCGATTTCGTGATCATGGCAGAGGACATGTTCCATAACCTCACCGAGACCGTGCAGGGCAGGCGCGGGACGATGGACACCGACGAGATCTTCCAGCGCTGGTCCGACTGGCTCGACCACGAGTTCAAGAAGCGGAAGAGGAAAGCATGGTAGACGACCTCGAGACCTTCAAGAGGAAATACGCCCAGAAGCTCAAGCGGGAGCTAGAGACGAAGGTAGAGGCGAAGATAGCCCTCCCTGAGTCGAAGAGCTACATCGACTTCAAGAAGGACCGCTACCCGACGAAGCTGTCCGTCTTCGAGACCGTCTGCAAGCTCGCGGAGAGGATCATCAACGTCACGCCGGACAGCAAGGAGGGGGAGAAGACCCAGCAGGCGCTCACGACCGCGCACGTCAACGCCACGCCGACAGGCGTCTTCAGCCTCTCGCTGATCGTGCCCATCCTCGTGCTTATGCTGGGGTTCCTCCTCAACGGGCTCGTCCCGCTGCTGTTCGGGACGAGCGCAGGGTCCTTCGGGCTGTTCCTCTTCGGGATACTCGCCGTCTCCTCCTACTTCGTCGTCAACAAGCTCCCCTTCTACATCGAGACCGAATGGCGCATGCAGGCGGCATCGGAGATGGTGCTCTCCGTCTTCTACATCGTCACCTACATGCGTCATACCAGCAACCTCGAGAACGCACTGGCGTTTGCGGCGGAGCACCTGACAGGACCCCTGTCGCTCGACCTCAAGAAGGTCCTCTGGGACGTCGAGACCGAGCAGTACGAGTCGGTCAAGGAGTCGCTCGACGACTACCTCGACTTCTGGAAGCAGACGAACATGGAATACGTGGAGGCGATGCATCTCATCGAGGCGTCGCTGTATGAGAGCGCGGAGTCGCGCAGGATCGACCTCCTGGAGAAGTCGCTCGACGTGATCCTCGACGAGACGTACGAGAAGATGCTCCACTACGCGCAGAACCTGAAATCCCCGATAACGACGCTGCACATGATGGGCGTGATCCTGCCCATCCTCGGCCTCGTCATGCTGCCGCTCATAGGAGGGTTCATGACGGCGGACACCCATCCCATCAAGATCGTCGTGATCGTCGCCGGCATCTACAACCTGGCGATCCCGCTCGGCGTCTACTACTTCGGGCGGACCATCCTCTCCACGAGACCGGGCGGCTACAGCGACATGGACCTGACCAAGGTCAAGCAGTTCAAGAAGTACCAGGGCTTCATGTTCCGGTTCGGGAAGAGGACCATCACGATCTCGCCGCTCGTCCTCTCGCTCATCATCGGCCTGGTGTGCATCCTGGTGGCGGCAAGCCCCCTCATCATCAAGGCCTCGACGCAGCAGGACCTGGTATACTACACACCTCCGAACACCTACACCGGTGGACAGTTCATGCTGATGCCCTTCTCGAGCGACAGCTATCCGGCGACCTCCTTCCAGATGCTCGGCTACAAGAAATCGGAACTGCCGGACGTCACCGGCCTGATCGGCCCGTACGGCCTGGGCGCATCGCTGCTGTCGCTGTTCCTGCCGCTCGGCCTCGGGCTCATGGTGGGTCTGTACTACAGGTACAAGACCAAGAACCTCATGGAGATACGCGAGAGCAGCAAGCAGCTCGAGAACGAGTTCGCCTCATCCCTCTTCCAGCTCGGCAACCGCCTCGGAGACGGGCTGCCGGCAGAGATCGCATTCCAGCGGGTCAGCATCGCGAGCCAGGGCACGCTCACCGGCAAGTTCTTCCAGGTGGTCAGCGAGAACATCCAGCGCCTGGGGCTTTCGGTCAGGGACGCGCTCTTCGACCCGTTCGTGGGAGCGGTCAGGCAGTTCCCATCGAACCTGATCGAGAGCTCGATGAAAGTGCTGATCCAGGCCTCGAAGAAGGGTCCCATCATCGCCGCGCAGGCGCTCATCAACATCTCCAAGTACGTCAAGGAGATACACCGGGTCGACGAGCGCCTCAAGGACCTGATGTCGGACATCATCAGCTCGATGAAGTCCCAGATCAGCTTCCTGACCCCTGTCATCGCAGCCGTGGTCGTGGGGATAACGTCCATGGTCACGTTCATCCTCTCACGGCTCAAGGTGCAGATCGACAACGTCACCAGCGCACAGAGCGCGGGATCCAGCCTGGGAGGCATGAGCGGCCTATTGAATATGTTCGGCGACGGCGTCCCGACCTACTACCTGCAGATCGTGATAGGGATCTACGTGGTGGAGCTGGTGTTCCTGCTCACCTCCATATCGAGCAAGATAGAGAACGGGGCGGACAGCCTCGCCGAACGCTCCGCCATCGGGAAGAACATGGTCAAGAGCGCCCTCACCTATGCGGTCCTCGCCTTCGTGGTGATGCTGCTCTTCAACCTCCTCGCCGCAAATTTCGTCAAGCTCCAACCCCAATAGAAAGGTGATACCATGCCAAAGACAGAGGACTTCATGCAACAGCTCAGGCAGGAGCAGAACAAGACGGCGAAGTGGATCGAGTTCTTCCACAAGCGCCTCGAGATGCTCGACCACAAGCTCGACCGCGTGATCGCTGCGCAGAAGCAGCAGGAGGACAAGAGCGTGCTGCTTGCGCAGGGTATACTCAAGCTGCGCCAGGAGCATCTGGAGAGCGCCCCTGTGAAGATCGCGCCCGCCGCAAAGGGCCCGGTGCGCAGGAAGAAAGGCTGAAGCTAGCGCCCGAAACGCCGATCGCGCCCCATGTAGGACGCGATGCAGGCCGAAAGATCCTCCTTTCCGAACTCGGGCCAGGTCTTTTCCAGGAAGAACCACTCGCTGTAGATGGACTGCCAGGGCAGGAAGTTCGAGGTGCGCATCTCGCCGCCGGTCCTGATGATGAGCTCCGGCTCGTCCGGAAGCCAGAGCGAGCCGGTGAAGGAACGCTCGTCGAGCTCATCGATCGTGTGCGTGGCAAGGAAGGTCTTGACGCTGTCGATGATCTCCTCGCGGCCGCCGTAGGCCATGGCGAAGTTGATGACGTAGCGGTCGTTGTGTTCGGTCATGGCCATGAGCATGCGCATCTTCTCTGCCAGCGCCTTGGGGAAGCGGTCTATGCGGCCGATGAAGCGTATCCTGATCCCTTCCTCTGCAAGCTTCTCCTTCTGCGCAAGCAGCTTCGAGAACTCCTCCTCGAAGAGCTCCATGAGATAGGCGAACTCCTTTTGGGGGCGGTTGAAGTTCTGGAGCGAGAAGGCGTAGAGCGTCAGCTCCCTGATGCCGAACTCGCGGCACCATTCCAGGACGCTGTGCAGCTTCTCCGCGCCGAGGCGATGCCCCTCCCAAGGCTGCTTCATGAGCGCCTTGGAGAAACGCCGGTTGCCGTCGAGGATTATCCCTATGTGCCTTGGTCCGTGCTCTGGTCGTGCCATCGTCCCTGCCTATCCGTATCCCAGGCTTATCACGCCCCGCGTGATATGGCGGATGTCGCTGATGTCCGTCCTCGTGTAGGTGACCATGACCGTCGCCGAGCGCTGGTAGACCTTGCAGTCGTAGAACTTCAGGTAGAAATGGTCGCCCGAATGGAGATTGCTGTTCACGCTGGTGTTGCACTCGATGCCGTCCGTGAGGTTTGCGTCCTGAATCTGGATCGGGCCTGAGCCGCTGTAGATTAGATCGAGCACGAAGCCCGTGCGGTTCGCATCGATCGTGAACTGGTGGCATACGAAGGTGTCCTCCATGCTGCACTGCTTAGGAGCGAGGTTGAGGAGTGTCTTCTTGTCGATAAGCTGCTTTTTGGTCAGGCTGGAGATGGAGTCCCTGATGCCCTGGTACATGGTGCCGAAGATGTTCTCTACGATACCGACCGTCTCATTGACGGATGGGGGGCCCGCGGCCGGGTCGCTGTGGTCCAGGTTGGTGTAGACAATATACCCCATCACCAGAAAGACCAGCAGATAGAGCACCACCCACTGAAAGACAGGCTTCATATCCACCTTGCATGCGCCCTGCCCTTTTTATACTTTTTGCTTGGCGCAGGGAGAGAGGAGGACAGAACATATATAAAGGGGCGTTCCCAGAAAAAGGACATGACCGTGCACCATAAGGAACGCAGGCATGTGCATTACAGCCTTCTCTTCGCCGTAGGGGTGATGCTCCTGTTCCTCATCATCTATGGGCTCGCCCTCCGGCAGCAGACGCCGACAAAGGCCGTCACCTGCAGCACGGGCTGCCTCGCCTACGGCGTCCGGCCGCCGTTCACCCTCTGCGGAGAGCTTTCGGCGTTCTGCGCGACGCGCATCGGCTGCAGGACGGTGGATGAGGAGCTGTGCAGGGAGTTCTACGCCTCGCATTACGGCTACGACAACGCGACGGTCGCCGCAGCCTGCGCACAGGTGCTCCCCAGCTGCAGCCCGCAGCCGACCTGTCTGGTCCAGCAGCAGGCGTGCGGCTGAGGGAAAGCTGGAAGGATCGTGTTCTCGGCGATGAGCACGGCTCATGCCTGCCTATTCGAAGACACAGCCTTCGCAGGAATGATGCGCACCTGCAGAGCCAGGCACGGAAAGGAACACCGTCGCCTTTCCCTGCACACCTTCTCAGATGTAGGGGACCTCCTCACGCGACTTCATGCCGTAGACGAAGATGTAGTTCCAGAAGAGGCCCCTCTTCCTGTCGACGCGTACGAGGAACCCCACCTTCTTGAAGCGCCGCATGATCACGTCGTTGCTGCTCAGCCATTCGACATTCGGGATAAGCCTGAAGAAATCGCCGAACTCGAGCAGGGTGATGCGTCCGCCGTACGGCAGGATGTCGTAGATATCGCTCAATACCTTGTCCACGTCCTGGATGTAGCTGAGCATCCCGACGCTTACCACCACGTCGGCATAGGGTATCGCGGGGTGGATGCGCTCGAAATGGTGCTCGTCGTGCAGGGTCTGGACGCGGGCGAGGAGGCCCTTCGAACGCCTGAGATGGCGCTGGATGCGCTGCTGCGTTATCTCGAGGTCCCTGACCGAGATGTCCGTCGCATAGAGCGTGCCATAGGGGCCCACGGAGCGCGCGAGGTCGACCGTCAGGGTGCCCACGTTGCAGCCGTACTCGAGCACGGTCTTGTCCTTGATCGGACCGAGCAGGAGCAGGAAGTGCCTCCTTACCCAGAGGGGGAGCGTGATCCGCTCGGTGAAGACGGCGAAGTAGGCGAAGATGTCGTTGATCGAGGTGATCATCTTCGGGTCATAGTAGACCTCGATGAGCAGGTAGAGCGGTATGCCGAAGGCGATGAACGAGAGTATGAGGCGGAAGAGCGGCACCGCGCCCGTCTCGGTGAAGAGCCATACGCCGATGAGGACGGCGTAGAGGAGGATGATGAGCGGCACGCCTACCTTGGCGAAGGGCGCCGTGTAGTAGCGCTTTCGCTCGGGGGCGGCCTTTCGCAGCAGCAGGAGGCTGCCTGCGACGAGCGCGTACATCACGAGCGCCATAGGCGTCAGCATCTCGAGGAGGGTGTTGTAGGCCTGGTCGGAGGAGGAGGCGAAGACGATCAGCCCTATGGTGACGATGGTCTGGAAGAGGATCGCGATGTAGGGGGTCTTGTACCTAGGGTGGACCTTGCCGATCTGGCTGAGGAAGAGCTTGTCCTCGGCCATCGCGAGCAGCAGCCTCGGTGCCGAGACTATCCAGCCGGCGACCGATCCGAGGATAACGAGATAGACGAGGAGGTTGAAGAAATCCACAGCGCCGCTTCCGTACAGGACCTTGGTCAGCTCGGCGATAGGCGTCTGCGTCGTCATGAAGGTTGTGTAGGGTATGAGGTGCAGGCCGGTGGCCAGCTGGTCGAAGGAGATGTTCCCGAGGAACATGACCACGAAGACGAAGATGAGGCCGGCATTTATCACGGTCGCGGTCAGCATGACCTTTGGCATCACCCTTGCGCCGTCCTTGGTCTCGCCGGCAAGGAAGGTGGCGGTCTCGAGGCCGAAGAAGGTCTCAGAGATCAGGAAAAGCGTCAGGAAGATCTGGCTGAAACCGAGCGAGTCGGCGAAATGGTTGACTATCGACCCCGTATGGAAATTGAGGATGCCCGGGACCATGAAGGCCAGTATGGACCCTATGGTTATCACGCCGAAGGTGACGAGCATGGTGGAGCTGGTCTCCATGCCGCGGTAGGCTATGTAATTGAAGGCGAGGATGAAGAAGATAGAGATGAGCATACGGACGACGTTGACCGGGAGGATCAGTCCGGCAACGGCCAGGTAGCCTGTCCCGGGAAGGAGGTACATGATCGCCCCTACGATCAGCATGGCGATCGTGACATTTCCCGAGATGACCGCCACCCATCCGACGATGAAGGAGACGAAACGGCCGTAGGCCTGCTTGCAGAATTCGTACACGCCCCCTGCCTCTGGGAACATGCTCGTGAGTTCCGCGAAGATCGCTGCCATGTACAGGGCGGAGAGCGAGAGGATTACCCAGGCGATGAGGGATGCGGGGCCGGAGACCCTGGCGCCGACCACCGGCAGGAAGAAGATGCCGCTGCCGAGGATTGCGTTGACCGTGATGACCAGCATCACCGGGAAGCTCAACGTGCGCTCCAGTTTTTCGGACATGACGCCTGTCCGGGAGAGACTAGTATAAAAACTCTGATCTTAACTATGGAGTGGTCAATCCTTTTTGGGTGTGCGATCTAGGGAGGGCAGGAAACAAAAGATATATTAACGGCATGGATGAGAAGAGAACCCATGCGACTGACCCTCGACCATGTCGCCTGCGAAGGACGCGTCGGCGTGAAGGAGAGCGAACGCGGGAAGCCGCAGCCGCTCACCCTGCGGATTACGCTGCAGTACGATGCGGGCAAGGCCATCGCCGGCGACGACCTTGACGAGGCCGTGGACTACAGCAGGGTGCTCAAGGTCGCCAGAGCGGCCGTGGCAGAGAAGCCCTACAGGCTCATCGAGACCGCGGCATCGGCCGTCGCCCGGGCGCTCGGCGAGACGTTTCCGTGCGCAAGGGTGGAGGCGACCGTCACCAAGCATCCCTACGGCGACGAGATTAGCGCGAGCGCGACCGCCGCCTGGAACCGTGAACGCCCATGAAAAAGACCATCCTCATCACCGGCGCGGCGAAGCAGCTCGGCCGTGCGATCACGTCCTACTACATAGAGCATGACTACCAGGTGCTCGCGCAGTACTACAGCGACAGCAAGGACGTCAGGGAGCTGCGCAGGCTCGGCAGACTGATCGGCAAGCATCTCGTGACCCTGCGCGGAAGCCTCCTTGCCGAGCAGCAGCTCTCGACGCTCGCCTCGAGGATAAAGAAGTGCCATGGGATGCTCGACGCGCTCATCCTCAACAGCGGGGAGGCGGCCTCGCGTCCGTTCCTCACCTATTCGAGGGAGGGCTTCGAGGAGACCATCTCCGACCACCTGACGGCGCTCTACCTCGCGAGCAAGCATTTCTCGCCCCTCGTGAGACCGAAGGGGCGCATCGTCCTGATAGGCCATCCTCTCTCGAAGCTCATCAAGGCGCATCCGAACGACCTGCCCTTCGCGATCGCCAAGCACGGCACCGTGCTCCTGACCAAGACACTCGCCCAGGAGATGGCGAGGAAGGAGATCACGGTCAACATGGTCTCGCCAGGGCTCCTGTTCAACACCTCCTCCGCAGGCGGCGCGGAGAAGAGGAGCATCCCGCTCAAACGCCTCGGCGACTACAACGACATCATCCACGTGATCGATTTCCTGCTCTCCCGGTCGGCCGACTACATTACCGGGACGAACCTCACGGTCGACGGCGGCTACCGGCTATGAGACGCGTCTTCATCGGCGTGGGCAGCAACATCTCGCCGGAGGAGAACATCCAAAAGGCCCTTTCGCTCCTTCGGAAGGCAGTGGTGGTCACGGCCGTGTCACCCTGGTACAGGACCCGCCCCCTGTATGTCGAAGACCAGGCGAAGTTCGTCAACCTCGTGGTGGAGGCTTCCACCGGTCTCGGTCCTATGGAACTGCTCTCCCGGCTGCAGTCCATCGAGCAGGAGCTGGGGAGGGTGCGCACACGCCGCTACGGCGAACGCACGATCGACCTCGACCTCCTGCTCTACGGCGATACCGTCCTTGATGACCCTTCCTGCACGCTGCCGCACCCCAGGATGTGCGAGCGCGATTTCGTGCTTCGGCCGCTTTGCGATATTTCTCCGGATCTCATGCATCCCGTGCTGCACAGGACAATAGACTCATTGCTTTCTTCCGTCAAGGAAAAGACAATCATCGGCGATCTCGCCGCTGCTCCAGAAATTCCCTGATGCGCGCGTTGCCGCGCGGGCTCGCGTGCTCGGTCAGCCTGTAGTATATCTTCTCGGCCTGGCTCCCCCAGCTGTACTCGCCCTCCTCCCTCCTTATCGCGTCGACGGCGAAGAGGTTCAAGGCAAGCCCCTTCCTGAGATGGTAGTAGACGACGCGGACGGTGACCTCGGGGAAGAGCTCGTTGTAGACTTTCGCGATGCCGTAGCCGGTGCCCGTGCCCAGATATGCCAATATCTCGACGATATTGTCCCTTACCACAGACCTTGTCGGACGTCCGCGCTTCATGCATCCTCTTTGGGGGAGGTGCTATTAAAAGGTTTCCTGCGTGCGTCCTCTGAGGGCAGGCATCAGCGATGCGAGGGCTGCAGGAAGACGCTCGGAGGAGCGGAAAGGGGAGAAGCTCCCTATGGGAAGGGAGCTCCATATGAGAACCGCTAAAGGCCCGAGCCGATGTGGGCCCGACCGCAAGGTTTTTCTATCATGTCGGTTTCGCAGGACGAGTGAAAGAGAAATTCCTCAAGATATGGGATCTGGCGCTCCCCTACCAGGACAAGAGGGAGGACCCCGGGCACGCGAGGGTCGTCACGGCGTTCGCCGAAGAGCTCCTCGCGTCGGAGGGGGGAGATGAGGGTGTCGTCATCCCTGCGGCCATCCTCCACGACGTAGGCTGGAGCCGGATACCGAAGAAGGAGCGCATGTCCGTTTTCGACGGGATGCCCGACCCTGTGAGGGAACGGGAGGTAAGGATACGCCACCAGGAGGAAGGCGTCAGGATCGCGAGGGATATCCTTACCAAGGCGCACTACGATCCGTCCCTTTCTGAGGAAATCCTGGAGTTGGTCGGCCAGCACGATACGCGGGATGGCATATACCATCACACCGTAGGGCTCATGCGGGACGCGGAGAGGCTGTGGGTGTTCTCAGAGGAAGGGTTCGCCGCGGACGTCCGGAGGAGAAGGATCACCCGGGAGAGATGGGCGAAGTACCTGGAGAGCATCATAGGCAGGCTGCATACCGGGAGCGCGAAGAGGATCGCAAAAAGAGAACTTTCGCTGCGGACCATGAAGGGCTGAGTGCTGGCCTCTTTCAGTGCCTCGCAGGGCGCGCGAGATACTCAACCAGATTGATGACGAGATTGTCGCGGCAGGCGACGGTCTGGACGCCCGTCGCCTTCTGAATCTCCCTGATGTCATTGAGCACGTCGCGCTGGAGCATCTTGATGCCGAAACCCGTGATGAGCGCAAGCCTCGGCTTGACCGCCTCGAGCAGCCTCATGACCTCCTCACGGGAGAGATGATAATCCACCGGATCGACCGAGGGCATCTGCAGGATAAGGAAGTCGGCGTCCTTGTAGAGTTCGGGGAGGTCGTCATGATAGCTCGTGTCGCCGCTGTAGACGACCATGCACTCTTTCGTCGTTATGCGCAGGCCTATGGAAGGGGAATTGTAGCAGGGAAGGGCCTTGATGCCGACATCGTTCACCTCCACCTCTGTCACCCCCTCGAACGGGGAAAGATAGATGACGCGCTCGAGCTTGTCGAGCTCGGGGAAGGTCGCGCTCTTCTCCTGGATGAGGATACCGCGTTTGTCGAAACCTCCATAGGTCATGCCATCGATGAGCGCCGGCACGTCGTTCGTATGGAGAACGCTCGCGCCTGTCGCGATGACCGCCGTGACCTCGCGCACGTTGATCTGGTTCCTCTTGAGGGCGAGGAGCGCACCCGGTCCGGGATCGATGTGGAGCGTCGTCTCGCCATGCTGCAGCACCAGGCCTCCGGAAGCGAAGATCTGCTTGGCCATGGTGAAGACATCGCCTGCCGTCCCGAGAACTACCAGTCGCGGTTCCATTACCCCTCAAAGGCGCATATGTCGGGAGCGTATTTAAACGTTTCGCTTGGGGGCTCCTATGAACCGCCGGTCCTGTAGCCGTAGGCAAGTTCCCTGAGGTCGGCGACCTGCCTTGCGATCCTGTCCATCTTCGCCATACCATGGCTGACGAGGTAGATACCTATCCTGTGCCCTGCCTGCGCGATAGCCTGGTCCGCCGGAGACGAGGTATACTCTGCGGCCTTGGTGAAGAGGTGCAGTGCCAGGGGATACTTGCCGGCGCCGAGCAAGCTGTCTATCATTTCAGGAAGCATCCTCGGCAGCAACCCGACGGCGCTCCCTACGCTGTCCCTCCAGCCATCCGGCACGGCCGAGGGCTTTGCATCGCATGCGGAAAGGCCTGCATAGAGGCAGGCCATCGAAGCTAGCTCGCGTCCTGACCGCGGATAGCCCTCTACCATCATGTCCTCTGCCATGGCAAGACCCGTCGTCGTATAGAGCCTTTTTCTGCCCGTCGGCTCGAGCCTCGCCATGACATCGAGCAAAAAGAGGACCTGATAGGGATTGTTCCCGGCGAAGGCGGACCCGAGCTTGTCGGTCACCTCGTAGGAGCCCCCGAGCCCGCGCTCTCCGAGCACATCGGCGAGGATGCCCATCTCGAGAAGGGAGAGCTCCGATTCCGACGCGTTCCCCACGTGGAGATACAGCGTCCCTCCGAACCGGCTGAGCCTCTTCCAGTACTTCATGATATCCTGATCCTGAGTGATGACCTGTGCGTCTGACATCGTGTACCACCCCATGCTTGTTGAAGGATGCGAGCAAACGTTTGCACAGGAATCGACAGCAACACTGAAATCGTTTCGTATGGGCACTCCTAGAAAGAAATCAGCGACAACAACACGGTGCTACTGCCATGGGCATGCACATGACCCAACTCCTATTTAAGACTTCTGAAAAGATCCAGGGAGGGCTATCATCTTCCTTTCCTTGCGAGGATGAGAAGGGTCCGGTAGGGGATCACGATGCGGTCCCTTTTCCCTACGGCATTTTCCAGTTCCGCAAAGTACAGGGCTTTCCTCCGCCTTGACATGATATCCACCCAAGACATGGAACGCTCGAGAGCGAAGTACTGCTCCTGGGTGTATACCTTTTCCCAGTGGAAGACACGCTTGATGACAGAGACATAGACAGTGCGCAATCGCTGCATCTCCTTCGCATAATCTATCCTGATGCCCCTGTAGGCAGAGGTCCGCAGCCTGTCCCGGAGAGCGAGACGCTGGCGCACTATCGCAGAGCGCTTCCCGTCCTGCTGGTTCCAGAAGAGGGCGAGCGTGCCGCCCTCCTTGAGGAAGGCCGCAGTCCTCTTCACTCTTGTCCTCTTGTCGAGCCAGTGATAGGCCTGCGCGCTAAAGACAAGATCGAAGGATTCCTCGGGAAGCCCTGCATGCTCGAACCGCCTGCATAGATAACGGACGCGAAGGCCCATGGTCCTCTTCCGCGCCTCGGCGAGCATGCCCGCCATCGGCTCGACCGCCATTATGGAGAATCCTTTCGCTGCGAACCGGGCTGTCGCGATACCGGTTCCGGCGCCTATCTCGAGAAGACGGCTCTTTTCTGATATGCCGGATGCCTTTACAATCGTCGCTATGACCTCTTCCGGATAGGACGGCCTTGTCCTGTCGTACCCGGGACCGATCCCTTTAAACCGTTCTGCCAATGCCCGTTTCGTGGCCATGATTAAGGTCCTGCCTACTCAGGTATAAATCATTTCCGGAAACGCATCATGGATCGCCATCCTGATGATGACGAAAAAGAAGAAAGCGGAGGCGCGCCAGGCGATGGACCGGGAACACGAGCAAGGGTGACCCCGCCGCTTCCTTGGCCCCGTTCCCCCTTAAGCACAACCCGAAATGGTTATGGCTGCTTCCGTCAGGACCTGACCAGGTTCCCAGACCGCGTCATCCTAAGGGACAAAGCGTCATCGTAGACGGTAGGACCCATACCCCCGTCCCGCGATCGCTCGCCCGGCTTCGACCCCGCCGTATCGCCCGCTTGCGGTGACAGACAGGGGCTAACTGTCCGGCCTAGCCTCCGATGCAGAGGAGCCCTGGATGCTTTATAAATTTTTGCAAAGGCGTACCCTGCAGGGTATCCGCCTGAAAGTCATTCTGCGACAGGGAAACGCGTTTTCTCACACTATCCCGCAAAACGAAAAGTTATTTATAGAAGGCGCCGGAGAACATCCCCAAATGAAAGTAACGTTCCTGGGGGTAGGCGAGGCCTTCGACGGCGACCTCGACAACACGTCGCTGCTCGTGCAGGAGGAGTCCCGCGTCCTCCTCGATTGCGGCTTCCTCGCCGTCAAGCAGCTCTGGCAGTACATGCCGGACCCTAACTTCCTCGACGCCATCTATCTTTCCCACTTCCACGCCGACCACTACTTCGGCCTGCCGGCACTGCTCTTCCGCATGAAGGAGGACGGGAGGAGGAGCCCTCTTACGATCATCACGCAGCGCGGAGGGAGGAGCAAGCTCAACAACCTGATGAAGATGGCCTATAAGATATCCCTCGCCTCGCTCGGCTTCCGGATCAACAGCATAGAGGTCAGGCACGGGACCGAGATCAAGGTCAACGAGCTCGCGTTCGAGTTCTCGCGCACCGTGCATTCCGTGCCGAACCTCGCGGTCAAGGTATCGCATGAGGGCAGGAGCATCGCGTACAGCGGCGACGGCCTTTTCCTGAAGGTGACCGAAGCGATGTACAAGGATGTCGACCTGCTCGTGCACGAGGCCTATTTCCTCAGGACGAAGTCCAATATCCATTCCTGCATCGAGGATCTCGTGCCCATGGCCGTCAGGTCGGACGCCAAGCGGCTCGCGTTCGTGCACATCAACAGGGACGAGAGGAGGGGCATGGATGCGCTCAAGGATGCGGCTGAGAAGCTCAAGGGCGAAGCGAAGCTACGGATCATCTTCCCGCGTGAGATGCAGGAGATCACGCTCTGACCTTTTCCAAAACGAATATTATCCGCGTCATCGAGCCGTGTATGTACTGCGAGAATCTCGCCTTGATCCTGAGCGCTGTGAATTCTCCGAAATAGGAAAGGTCC
The DNA here is from genome assembly GCA_046704905.1 of Candidatus Woesearchaeota archaeon. GTDB lineage: Archaea > Nanobdellota > Nanobdellia > Woesearchaeales > JAWAQC01 > JAWAQC01. The sequence goes on along the minus strand of JBJKRA010000040.1, from coordinate 9,816 downwards.
GCGTGGTCGGGGAGGATGACCACCGCGCGATGCTGAAGATGCCTTGCGAGGACCGCCATGAAATCCCTGTAGAGCGTCTTATGCACCGGCCTGGTGTTCTTGCCGTAGGGGAGATCCGAGCAGACATAGGGGAGAGGGAAATCTATGGTCCTCGCGTCCAGCAGTTTCAGCGCGTAATTCTCTATCCCGAAATGGTCCAGGTTGGTCTGCGTCGCCTGGATCATCCGATAGTCGCAGTCCAGTCCCAATCCCCTGATGCCCATGAGACCCGCTTCCACCAGCGTGGTGCCTACACCGACGAAGGGATCGACGATGATCGATCTTGTGCCTGTGAGGTTGACGCATATTCTTGCTAGTTTCGGCTTGAGCGAGATGGGGAGGTTCATAGGGTAGGCGCTGTTCGCCCTTTTCGCGTAAGATTCCCTGTTCTCGTAGAGGAGCCTTGCCAGGCAGGCGTGCTTTTTCGTCCGCAGGAGCGAAAACTGCGAAGCGGCCTTAGGAGAGACGCTCTGATCCTGCCCCTTGTCCCAGAGGATGTCCGCGACCTTTTTCGCGAATGAGGGACTTGCGCTCCTGACGAAGAACGCGCCGGAGAAGAGCGGCTTTTCCGGACGGTACGCCCTGAGATTCTCCAGGAGCTTCGCATCGTCCGACGCGGGGAACGAGGCAATCAGATCGTAGGCGCGTCGCAGGCCGCCGAAACGGGGAAAGGCCTGCTCGTCGAGCGCATCGGCTATGAGCAGATGCTCATCTGTCCGGTACGCGTCCTCTCCGAGACCATAGAAGAGCGTGATCTCTCCTCGGTTGAGCGTCAGGTTGTCCTTGTAGAGCTCGAGGATGTAGGGCATGACGGTAAGGAGGACGCTCCCGGATTTAAGGCTTTGGCTTCCTTCCCTGTTGCCGTTTTTGCCCGGATGCCACCAAAAACTATATATAACGCGGGATGCCCACGCCGGACGGTGGAAAATCACATGAGAAAGCAATTCCTCTCTATCAAGGACGCCATCGCCAAGGGCAGCGGCGAGATATCGGTCCGCGGCTGGGTCTGGCGGGAACGCACGACCAAGCACAGGAAGTTCATCGTGCTCCGGGACAGCACCGGGATTCTGCAATGCATCATCGAGGCAGAGGCCTTCGGGGAGCGCTTCGCCGAGGCGGACAGGATACAGATCGAGACCTCGATGACGATCACGGGCACGATCAAGAAGGACGACCGCGCGCCGTCGGGGTACGAGGTGGCGGTGACGGACTTTTCCGTCGTCGGACCTTCGGACACGTTCCCCATCCAGAAGGACCAGTCGGTCGAGTTCCTCGCCGACAACAGGCACCTGTGGCTGCGCAGCCGCAGGATGACCGCGATCCTCAAGATACGGAGCACGGTGTTCGGCGCAATCGACGAGTACTTCCGCAAGGAAGGTTTCTACGAGTACCATTCGCCTGTCTTCCAGTCGGTGCAGTGTGAGGGAGGCTCGACGCTGTTCTCGGTGGACTACTTCGGGCAGAAAGGCGTGTTCCTCGCGCAGACCTGGCAGCTGTACGCCGAGCCCGCGATCTTCGCTCTCGAGAAGATCTACACGATCGCACCCTCTTTCCGGGCAGAGAAGTCCAAGACCTCACGCCATCTTACGGAATACTGGCATGCGGAGATGGAGGTCGCCTGGGCCGATTTCAAGGACATCCAGGACTACGGCGAGGCGCTGATCAAGCACGTGGTCAAGAGGGTGCTCGAGCGGAACCAGGAGGAGCTCAAGGTGCTCGAGCGCAATCCTGCGAAACTCTCCTCCACCCTTGATAAGCCCTTCCCGCGCATGACGTACGACGACGCCCTGAAACTGCTCAAGGAGAGGTTCGATATGGACGTCGAATGGGGGAAGGATCTGCGCACGATCGAAGAGGACAAGCTCAGCTCACTGTACGATACGCCGATCCTCATCACACACTATCCCAAGGCCGTCAAGGCCTTCTACATGAAGGAGGCGCCCGGGAACCCCGATGTCGTGCACGGCGTGGACTTCATCGCGCCGGAGGGCTACGGGGAGATCATCGGCGGGTCGGAGCGCGAGTCGGACCTGGAAAAGATCAAGGCAAGGCTCGTAGAGGAGGGGGAGAAGCTGGACGAGTACACGTTCTACCTGGATACGAGACGCTACGGTTCTGTCCCGCACGGGGGGTTTGGGTTCGGGGTCGAGCGCGTGATCTCCTGGATCTGCGGCCTCGACAACATCAAGGACGCGATACCCTTCCCGAGGACGATGCTTCGCTGGAAGCCGTGATTCACGATTATGCCCAATAATTGGCACCTTTTTAGGACGAGAGGCCATACGCTCATCAGCCCTCTGCACGCCTACTTCCTCCCTTATACTGTGCAGCATATGGGCAGAGATATCAGGACCGCTATCCTCAACAGGGGAGAGGGGGAGATTATTGCTGTCGAAGAGCCTGGTTTCTCCAAATGTAGGGAGGATCTCAGACATACGCTGGCCTACCCCTTTCTCCTCGAACGCATCAAAGAGAGCAAGGCGTTCGGGAAAGAATGGATAGCCTGGTGCAGACGCGATCTTACTCCTTCTACCATCCCGCTTTTCTACGAGAAATACATGGCGTTCTCGCTCATCAATGTCCGTTACTGGATGTTCGCAGATTCCCCGACCGAAAAGCCGGTCAAAGGACTGGAAGAGAGCTATGCTTCGAGATTTACGAACAGGCTCGCCGCTGCCGTAGAAGGACGTGACCTTCCAGCGACGTTCTCTGAGTTCAGGCGGAAGAACCCGAAGGCCGCCGCATCGGTTGAGCAGCTCCATGAGGAGTTCTTCTGGATACCCTATGACTATTATGGACCAAGGGTATGGGGCATTGAAGAGGTCTATGCTCAGGCGAGGGATGCCAAACCTATGAAGAAGAACAAAGATCATCTTCTTACCGAACAGGAGAAGATAGCAGCAGCGTTGGTGACTTTGCAGGACCTCAAGAAGGAGATCACGACGCAGGCGCATTACTATTACGGCAAGATGCTTGAGAGCATCGCGGAAAAAACAGGCATTCCTCACAGGGATTTCTATTACCTGCTTCCAGAGGAGATCATGCGTTCGGACAGGTCTATGCTCCCTCTTATCACGGCTCGCAGGCACTCTTCGGTGACAGATATCAACCAAGGCAAGGTCGTCATCAACACAGAGAATCTTGAGAGTGAGTATCCTGTCTTCTTCTCTGCAGCAAAAAAGATAGGTGCGCTCCAGGGGATGATAGCGAACAAGGGAAAAATAAGGGGACCAGCGAAGGTCGTACGAAGCAGCGTCGACATAGGGAAAGTAAAGAGAGGCGATATTCTCATCGCACCTATGACGACACCAGACTACATCATCGGATTGCGTAAGGCTGCTGCCATCGTGACCGATGAAGGCGGGATTACCTCTCATGCAGCAATCGTCTCAAGGGAGCTCGGGATCCCTTGCGTGATCGGCACAAAGCACGCCACTACTGTGTTCAAGGATAGGGATATCATCGAGGTGGACGCGGAGAAGGGCGTCGTCCGCAAGGTTGAGGAATGACGGCACCTCATAACCTTTAAATAACGATTTCTCTGCCCAGATGGCCATGCACAACATCTCCGAAGCGACACGCGAGCTCATGGAGCAGGCGTCCGCAGCGTACGGGCAGCACTTCGACGACCGTACCTCTTTCGAGCGCGCGATCTTTGTCTCGTGGTACTGCTCTGTCGGCGATTGCACGTTCTGCTTCATGTCCACGCAGCGCAAGGTCATCACGGATCCCAAGAGCGCGAAACGTAAGCCCTTCTCCATCCTCGCGGAGATCGAGCTGTGCAGGCTCCTCGACTGGAAGATCGAGTTCATCTCCGCAGGGTTCTCGGGGGTCACGCAGGAGGAGCTCCTCAATGTCCTCAAGTACGGGAGCCGGCTCTACGGCGAGGGGCTCTGGCTGAATACCGGCTTCATGCAGGAGAAGGCGCTCGCCTCCTATGCGCCCTACCTTACAGGCGTCTCCGGCTCTATCGAGACGGTAAACCCTGCGCTGCACAAGGAAGTCTGCCCGTCGAAGCCCATACCGCCGTACCTGAAGCTGTGGGAAGCTACAGAAAAACTCGGGCTGAGGAAGGCGATGACCATCATCATCGGGATAGGAGAGAGCGAAGAGGACATACCCCTGACAATCGACTTCATCAGGGAGCATGGCATAGACAGGATCACGCTCTACGCCTTGCGTCCCGTACAGGGGACCGCGTTCCGTGAGGCGCCGACGCTCGAGTACTACCTGCGCTGGATCTCCAGGCTGCGCATCGCCTTCCCGGACAAGGAGATCCTCGCAGGCATCTGGCATAATGACCTCTCGACGCTGCCTCTGCTCTTCGCTGCCGGCGCGAACCGCGTCACCAAGTATCCCGGCCTCAAGCGCTTCGGCCATGACTGGCACCACTATGTGACGAACAGGTCGCTCCATGGCCGGTTCGCCGAGCCGCTCGTACAGACGCCGGAACTGCTCGGACGCGTAAAGAAGGACCTCTCTGTGCTGGATACCGAGCGGTGGCGCGAGGAGACCTTCCGGCACGTGCTGATGTACCTTCGGCTCATGGAACGCTCTGCAGCGCGGGTGCACCAGCAGGAGAAAGTGCCCGTCAGGACGTAAAGATTTTTATAGCCATACGCCCCCTGAGGCCACCATGGCCGAGACCCTCTCCTGGAAGAAGCTCTTCTGGGTAAAGGCGAGCCTGCTGACCATCTACCTCTACGCGCGCGCCTTCAAGAAAGGATATCCGACAAGGCTCCTCAAGGTGCCTTCTCCTACCCATTATCGTGAGGTGTCCTGCGAGGACTACCTCACCTGCGATTACCTTTCTGCCTTGCAGGGGATGGTAGGCGAGGACCCACGACTCGCCGACAGGATAGTCGCTGCAGTGCGGAAGGAGAGCGATGCGCTGCTCGCGCACTGCCAGAAGTTCGTTTCATACGAGGCGTTCATCGAGCGGTACGAGCGTTTCCTCTCCGTCTGCGATTTCCCCGTGTTCATCGAGAAGGCGGTCGAGGATCGATTGCGCAGCGTGGTCTCTCCTGAGGATTTCCCCGTCCTCGCCGGCTACAGGGGGATGAGCTTTAGGACAGAGGAGCAGCGCGACTACCTCAGGGCCCTGCTGTCCGACGCCAAAGAAGAGCATGCAAGGCGCTACGCATGGACGGGATACCACCTGCTGCTCGGCGATGCGCGTATCGATTTCTCACGCGAGGTCAGGGATGCAAGGGCTGAGCTTTCCAGGATAGAGAACGAACAGCAGGAGAAAGAACGACGCTACGACAAGACGCTCGCGAAATATCCTCTCGCCCGCGAGGCGGCCCGTCAGGCGCAGGCGCTCATCGCGATCAGGGAATACCGCTTCGTCGCCTTCTGCAAGGCTGGACTTCTGCTGCGGCCGTTCTTCGAGAGGATCGGGAAAGGACATGGACTCTCGTACGAGGACATGCTCCATCTCACGCCCGAAGAATTCGCCTCGGGCTTCTGGGAGCGCGGACGGATCAATGCGAGGGAGAAGGCGTTCGCCGTTGAGCTTTCCGGCGGCAGGATTACTGTCTACGATGGAGATGCGCTCGCCGCGTACCGGCGCCTGGTGCAAAGGAGCTATGCCGATACCGACAGCCTTTCTGGCATCGGCGTCGTGCCTGGTCTTGTCCGGGGCAGGGCGCATCGCCTGGAGGAGCCGGAACCGCTGGCAGAAGGGGAGATACTGGTGGTACGCACGACCACACCGGCGTTCTTCCCGCTCATGCGCAAGGCCACCGCCATCGTGACGGATCTCGGCGGGCTGACGAGCCATGCCGCGATATACGCGAGAGAGCTCGGCATGCCGTGCGTGATCGGGACGGACCATGCCACTGAAGTCTTTTCGACAGGCGACCTGCTGGAGGTCGACGGGAAGTCGGGAAAAGTAAGGCGCCTCAGAGCTTCTGGAAGCTGATGCTCCCGTCGAGCAGTCCGCGCAGGGTCTGCTTCAGGCCTTCTACCGGCACGCGCTTCTGCTCGGTGCTGTCGCGGTCCCGGATGGTGACCTTGTGGTCCTTCTCCACCGTATCGAAGTCCACCGTGACGCAGAAGGGGATACCTATCTCGTCTGCCCTCGCATAGCGCCGGCCGATGCTGCCGCCCTTGTCGTAGACGGAAGCGATGTCCTCGTTGAGATCAAGGAAGACCTTCCTAGCTTCGTCGTTCAATTTGTTGACGAGCGGGAAGACGCCCACTTTCACGGGCGCGAGCTTGGGATGGAACTTGAGGGTGATGTTGCCCCTGCCGTCGTCGGTATAGGCCTCATAGAGGAAGACGAGGAAGGCGCGCTCGACGCCCAAGGAAGGCTCGCAGATGACGTGCGGGACAATCCTCTCCTTGCTCTCCTCGTCGAAGACGGAGAGGTCGGCCCTGCTCTTCTCCATGTGCGCCTTGAGATCGTAGTCGGTGCGGTTTGCGAAGCCCTCGAGCTCCTTCCAGCCGAAAGGGAACCTGTATTCGAGGTCCCAGGTGTCCTCGGCGTAGTGGCTCTTCTCGGTCTGGAGGTGCTGGCGGATGCGCAGGTTCCCTTTCTTGACCCCAAGTCGGCTGAACCAGTCGATGTCCCTCGCCAGGAAATAGGCGTGCCAGGGGTTCCTGATGACCTTCTGTTCCAGGGCGTCGGCTATGCTCATCTCCTGCCCCTCCTTGCCCGCCTCCTGCATGCCGCTGCTGCAGACGAGTATCCTGTAGCCCATGTACTCGCCGATGTAAGGGCATTCCTGTGTGTCTTTCGGGTGGATGAAGTACTCGATCTCCATCTGCTCGAACTCCCGGCAGCGGAAGATGAAGTTCCTGGGACTGATCTCGTTACGGAAACTGCGGCCCATCTGGGCGATGCCGAAGGGGAGCTTCATCCGTGCGTTGTCCATGATGAGCTTGAAATCGGTAAAGATCAGCTGCGCGGTCTCGGGACGGAGGTATGCGGTCGAGGACTCGTTCTCCTCGGGGCCAACACTGGTCTTGAACATGAGGTTGAAATCGCGTATCTCCTGGAAGGCGCCCTTGCACTGCGGGCAGACCAGCCTGTGCTTTTTCACGAGCCCGTTGAGCTCCGCTGCCTTGAGGCCGTCGGCAGGGATATTGAGCTGCTCCTCGATGTACTGGTCCGCGCGCACCTTGGCTTTGCACTTGCTGCAGGTGAGCATGTAGTCGATGAAATTCGCGACGTGGCCGGAGGCCTCCCAGACCTTGGGGTTCGCTATGATGCTGCCGTCCATGCCGACCATGTCCTCCCTGCCCGTGACGTGGAAGCGCCACCACTGGCGCTTGATGGCGTCCTTGAGCTCGACGCCGTAGGGGCCGTAGTCGAAGAAGCCGGCCAGCCCTCCGTATATCTCGCTGTTCGGGTAGATGAAGCCCTTCCTTTTGCAGAAGGCCGCCATGTCGCTGATCGGTATCATGGGGCTTGGAGAAGTGGATGGGTTTTTATTAATGTTTCGCAGGATACGGCTGGGGTCATGCATCCGGAAATCTGGAGTTATGCGGATTCCCAGATATTTCAGGACAACGGCATCAATCCTGCGGAGGCAGTGGAGTTTGAAGAGGGGGGTCGGAAGGGGGATGGCCCCTGCGGGGAAGGAGACCTAGATGCCGGGAGAGAATAGGCCTCTGCCGATGCCGGTCCTGGTAAGCGGTTTTCCAAAAGTCTCAAAGAGAAAGTTTATATACCACTAACTAGTAACAATGCTTTTTCCGGAGAAGTGCTGAAGCATGGTAATCGTCGATAACATGACCATAGAGGACTGCCTAAAGGAGCTGGGCCCGCTGCTTGACCCGCACAGGCTCGAAGAGAGGTATGCGAAATTCTATTTCGGGCTCTCGGCGCTAAAGAGCCCGGCAGTGCAAATCTCGCCTAGTAAGTACCATGTCAGGTTCAGGCTCGGGAAAACCAGCGATATTGTGGAAGCGCTGAGGAAGACGGATTATACTTTGCAGGAATACGGGATACGGAGCGGGAAGCACGAAAAGGCAAAGACCAAACTGAACAAGGTCATGAGAAAACTCTCGGGCATATTCTCTTCCTATTTCGAAGGTGTAAATCTCGGCAAGGATACGGAGAGCCACCAGTATGAATATAATAAAGCATTTTGGGAACTGCTGGCCAATGCTATTACGCACGGTACGCATTATTGTCGAGAATCGAAGGTAGACGTAGAATGCTACGGCGGGAACGACAAATTCCTGACGATCATCACCCAGGGTACAGAAGGTAGGTCTTTAGAGCAGATACAGGCAAATGAAACGATGAACATCCTTCTGAATTCCTATAGGGAAAAGAGGAATGCACTTTTAGACAAATTGGATTATTATCGGGAAGCAAAACGGAAGCCGAATGATGATCTTCAAAGGTTACATCCGAAATACGTCGATATGGGGATCATGGAAGCCATAGTCTCTTTCAGCATTGAACGTGAGCGTGTTGTGTCGCAACTCAAGATGGAAGGGGTGTACAAGCTTGCGGAGCCAAAGCTGGATCAGATAGAAGATCACGGCTACCTGAGAGGGTGCGGACAATCGGTTATTTCAGATATCGCGTGCGAGGCCTTCTATGAGCAGTCCGACGGGAAGTTCCATTCGGTGCTGTTCTATTCGCCTGAGCGGCAGGGCGGGCCGAACATCAAAGCTTCTCTGCTCTCCATGCTATGATAAGGCTCTTGAAGCCCCTGCGAAGCCTTATCTTTTCACGCCACCGAGGAGCGCGGACCCGTTCCCCGAGACCCCCGGCCCTGCGGCGCGTCATCGCGTTTCTCAGAGTGCCCTGACGAACGCCAGGAATATGCCCTTATAGGATACGGCAGCCGACCTGCTTATCAGCCCGAGGTTGTAGTCCAGGAAATAGGCCGCATTGAGCAGGAGCAGGACAAGCACCAGAGAATAGAAAAGCCATGCCATCCAGGGGTGCCTCCGCGACGCTTCACCGACATGCTCTATAAGGAGCGACAGCCCGACTATGAACAGGAAGAATAGGTCGGCGAACCTGCGCGCCCCGAAGGCATCGCCCCCCGACCAGTTGACGAGGAAGGCGTTGAATACCACAGCAGAAAGCAGAAGGGTCAACGAGGAATATTCCACGAGCCTGTTCCTCCTGCCCATGAGGAGCAATCCTATGATCGCCAGGCCGATCATCGGCGTCGACACGACGAGACTGTGCCTGAACGAGAAGAGCATGGACAGTATATGGGGAGACTGCGCGAACATCATCGTCTGTGGCGAGTCGAATATGCTCCCGTACAGGATCGCCCCGGAGATGAAGAGGGGCGCCACGCCGATCGCGGCAGCGACCGCAGCGGCAGCGTACTTCCATACGTCCGCCATCCTCCTCTCCTTCATCACCCTTGCTGCGACCATGATCAGCGGCAGCAGGAAGAGGAGTATGCTCTGCGGCCTTGTGGCCACCATCAGCCCTCCGGCCAGGCCCCACAGCACGAACCATATCGTCCGGGGGCTCTGCGAGTAGTATACCTTGTCGAGGAAGAGCCATATGACCAGCGTGGATATGAAGAAGGAGGCCGCATCGCTCATCGAGGGCTCGACAGACAGGTATTGTATGATGAAGGAGCCGGATACGGCCAGGATCACCCCAAGCCGGATGGCCAGCTCGTCCTTCACGAACCTCCTTGCTATCCTATACGAGAAGTACAATCCGAGCACGCCGTAGAGTATCGAGCCGAGCAGCGTCACTATCTGGTTCACCGCGGAGTAGCCGTTGACGGCGACGGATGCGCCGAACACGTTCGCGACCAGCACGGCGAGGACGGACAGCTGGAA
>JBJKRA010000039.1:0-9955 GCA_046704905.1 Candidatus Woesearchaeota archaeon | reverse complement strand
CGTCCGTTGACGTACATGCTCATAGAGAAGCGGCATGCCCATGCGTTCATGCTCTCGTGCCAGAACGCGCATTTTACCGAGGAAGGATCGATCCTTGCGAACGAGCCGTATGAGCAGGCGCTCCCTGACAGGGTCTGGTCGGACCAGATCAGGGCGACGCATGCGGTGCTCCAGCTCTACAACGTGCGCCAGGCCCTTCTTAAACATGACGCATATGTCAAGACAGGCGACAGGCTCATCGCGCGGGTGCGCGATCCCTTCTATGCTGCGACCGATCTCGGCACGGTCTTCGGCCCTCGCCTGGACCTGCAGAAGCACGAGACGGCGGACAACTCGTCGAGTGGGAAGGTCGTCCCGCAGCTCGTCGGGGCGAACCTGGTGGCGCAGGACGTGCTCGAGGCGTACAAGGAAGATCTCCTTCAGTTCAGCGAATAGGGCGCGATACCGTCAGTGATCGCATAGCGCTCCAGCCGCTCGGAGACGATATCGAGGAGCCCGACGCGTTTGAGCGAGAGCTCGAGAAGCTCGGTCGTCGGTTTCATGCCGATGAGATAGAACCCTGCGACGATGGCCTCGGTATAGAACCTCTCCTCCTGCGTCGCCTTTCCTGTGTTCACGGCCATCCTGTGATACGCCTCGCGCATCCACCCGTAGAGCCTGCCCTTGTCTGGAGGTGAGATGGCCATCGGCACTCCTTTGGCCTTCTCCTCGGCGGCGAAAGGTATGGTCATCAGGCGCAGGTCGAGTACGATGTCCTTGTCGTTCTTGCGGTAGATGGCCTGCGGCGGGGGCATATCCTCGCGGTCTGCCCTCTTCGCGTCGAGGACATAGGAGAGGAAGCCGTCCATGAATCCTGCAGGGACGCCGTTCTCGCCCGCCTGAAGCGTCGCCTTTTCCATAAGGAGTCTCAGTGCGCGCGTCGATGATGCATATATTGCCCTTTGAGCTTGGCGATGCGTGCGTTCAGGTCGAGGATGCGTCCGTTCAGGGCGGGGTATCTCTCGCTTGTCTGCAGGATGCTCTCCCGGCCCATCAACGCGAGGCCTGCGGCAAGCAGCGGGAGGTCCCTGTCCCTGTCATAAGGGAGGGTGCCGGTAAGCAGCGCCTGCGCATGCCTCTGCTGCCAGGCGAAGAACATCCCCTCGCTCTCTTCCGTGGCGAGGACGACATCCGTGATCTCGCCCTGGCTCTTCTGCAGCGCGAGTTCTGTGATGTTGCTCGCGGTCAGCCTTGTCTGATAGCTCCTGCCGTTGTGCCTGTAGCGTATCTCGATGCTGCTGCCTTCCCTTCCAGACGTGAGGATCTCGTTGGGGCCCTTTGCGTCATGGAGTACGGCATAGCTCCCCTTGGCGAACGCAGAGGGGTCTTCTGAAGTGTCGAAAACCATTGTAACCCCTAGCAAGGGACAACATATATATAAACCTGTCGGAAAAGGACCTACCGCACGTACGCCTGCATCACGGTCTCGGACCGGTACCGCTCCTGCAGCTTCTCTACGGTGTCCTTGAGGCCAGGGAAAGACCCGATGACCTTTGCGAGGTCTTCCCTCTTGTCGAGGAGCATGCTGGCTGCGACAAGCAAGGGGATCTCGGTGTCCACCATATACGAAGGCTCTTTGCCTTCCAGGCCCCTCCAGTGCAGCTTCTTCCAGGCATGGTACTTGCCCTCGTTCACAGGACCGTCTAGGACGACCCTGCTGATGCTGCCGTCGGTCTTGCCTTCGGCCAGTTCGATGAGCCTACTTGCCGTCAGCACGGCCTTGTGCGGTTCCCCATGCTCCATGTACGTGATTGCCATGCCGTCTTCGTTCTCGGGCGAGAGGGCCGCGCTCGGCACTTGGTAGTTGCGGAGTATGCTGTAGAGCCCCATGCTCATCGCCATATCGTCGTTGAGAGGTCCGTCCATGCTGCCTGCCTCAGGAGACAAATGCTATATAAACGTGTCGGTAGAAAACCGGATGAATATACAGAAGGACAGGTGCGGGGAGAGGGATTCGAACCCACGTAAGCACTAAGCTAACAGGTCTTGAGCCTGCCCCGTTTGACCGCTCCGGCATCCCCGCGGAAAAGAGGAGGGAAAAAGGTTTTTCAGATCTCGTCCACGGTCATGATCGAGACCTTGGTGTCCTTCTTGGCGACGCTCGCCTCCATGCCGAGGATGCACTTGACGTTGGCCTTCTCGCTCTCGCGGACAAGGTCCTTGTCCACCTCGCCGTCGATCACGATCGCCGTGATGCCCGTGACGTTCTTGAGCGTCGGGATCAGCTCCGATGTGGGCACCTTGCCGAGGATCGACATGCTCTGGTTGATCAGGTAGGCGGCTTTCGTCCCGATCAGGTCCTCGAGCATCTTCGCAAGCTTCTGCTTGTCCTGCGTGGAGAGCTCGTCGCCGTTGCCCCCGTTGCCCGGGCCGTGGCCGCCCGAAGGCGAGCCCTGCTTAGGTACAGGAGGCTGCTGACGCCGCTGCTGGAAGCTCTGGTTGCCGTTGCTGCGCGGCTGCTGGCGGAAGTTGCTGTTCTGGAACTGCTGGCTGCGGCTGCGCTGGCGGGAATCGTCGTCGGACTTGGAGGAGGTGTCCATCTTGACCTGCTCCGCTGCGATCTTGCTGCGTAGGGCCTTGTGGATCTCCTTCTTCGTGATCTCCTCTACCTCCTTCCCGTCAGGGGCCTTGGTGATGTAGTCGATCTCGGAGGTCTCGAGCAGCTCCTTGATGATCAGGTCGCCCCCTCTGTCGCCGTCGACGAACACGGTCAAGAGCTTCTTCCTGGTCAGCTCCTTGATCGTGTCCGGGACGGAGGTCCCGTTGATGGCGACAGCGTTCTTGATGCCGTGCTTGAGGAGGTTGAGGACATCGGCCCTTCCCTCCACGACGATGATCTCGTCCGACTCGTCGACGGCAGGGCCTGCAGGCAGGCGCTCGCGTCCGTACTCCTGGATCTCCATGACCCGTACGGAGTACGCGACCTCGTCGGCGATTTCCTGGGAGTCGGGAAGCACCTTGTCCATCAGGTCCTTGAGGAGCTCTTTCGCCCTCTCCACGACGAACTTGCGCTTCGAGACGCGCACATCCTCGATGGACTCGATCTTGATCTTCGCGTTGCACGGGCCGATGCGCTGGATGATCTCGAGCGCGGCGCCGATGATCGCGGTCTCGGCCTTGTCGAGCGACGACGGGATGACGATCTCGCCGCGGGTCTTGCCGCCCTTGGTGTCCGTGTTGACCTCGATCCTGCCGATGCGCCCTGAGCGCTGCAGTTCGCGCAGCTCCAGGTCCGCCCCGAGCAGGCCTTCGGTCTGTCCGAAGATCGCGCCAATCACGTCAGGCTTGTCTACGACGCCTTCGATCTCGATGTGAGCGTGGATGATGTATTTCGCTGATACTGGACTGATCTTTCCCATGTAGTCTCATCTCCTTTCTGCACAGGGACTCGTAGAGAACAAGCAGGTCGCACACGGCCTTTTCGGGATGGGCGGAAAAGACCCCCTCACTGGTCCGCATGGGCGCGTGATCAGGCGCCTTCAGCGGGAGCTAAGCTTTTTTCCGTGGAGGAAAAAATGATGGTGATGGATTGATAGGGAAGGGCGTTTCATGCTTGTTCGCGACGGTTTTCCTGTTTCTTGGTGTGATTCGGAAAAAAGGTTATCGCCCCCGGCTAACCCCCGAGTTCATTGCTTGACCGCAAGGGTCGTCAACTCCGTCGGGTAACTCTGCCCGGGGCTGGCATATACAAGGGTGGCTCCGTCTCATCGCAGGGCCGACACGACCCGCTTGCCGAAGGACCCAAAATGCATGTATATAGTCTCCAGAGTAGCCATCCTGGCTTTATATATTTTTCTTTTTTTGTTTTCGTCACTCGACAGAGAAAAAAGGAAAGCTTTTATGTTTTCCCGACGCTGAGCAGGGCATGCGGCAAGTCGATATACATAATTCACGACTGGTTGCTGTTTTCAGGCGCAAAGCGCAGGTACCACCCGTCCTTCCCCTCGTTCCAGGGATGGATCTTCGCAATCTGGGATAAGAGCTTCTCTATGGCTTCTTCCGGCGCGCTCTCCAGCTGCTCATCGTAGCGCACGTTCCGGTAGCCGAACTCGGCGTACTGCGCGTACCTTCGCAGGCGTGAGAAGAGCAGGTCAGGATTGAACGCGACCGTATCGTTATGGTCTACCAGGAGCTCCCGCGCGATAAGGCTGGAGAGGAGGTCCCTGTCGCCCTTGAAGTCGGCGAGCGCGAAGGGCTTTGCCTGATGCTCCTGGTACAGGTCCTTGAGGAGCGTCAGCTGCTCTCTCGACAGTCCGGAAAAGCTCGGGATCGTGCCGGTCGCGTACTCTGCGATGTCGGTGATTACGGCCGGCCTGGAGAGGTCAATCAGCAGCGGGAACGTCCCCTGGTCGTCCTTGCAGGTGATCCTTCTCACCGGTACGAGCACTTTCTGGAGCGGCGCATCGTACATCATCGCGTAGTCCTCCTCGGAGAGCTCCTGCTCCAAGACAGGGAGGAGCGCCTGCCTGCCCTGGATGGCCTGCGCCTCCTCCTGCGCGGCAGGGAGAGGTTGGGATTCTTCTGCCTGCAAAGCGTCCTCCGCGGCCGTCTCCTCCTCTTCCGTGAGCGGCGTCTCTTCCTCCTGCGGAAGGGGGGTTGGGGCTTGTGCTATCGGCAGCGACGCCTGCGGCGTTTCCTGCTCGGGCTCTTCTTGTACCGCAGGGATAGAGGGCTCTTGCTCTCTGGGGAGGGATGCTACGAGCGTCTCATCCTTCCTCTCCTTATCCGTGCCCGCCTCGATTCTAGCCTGTTTTGCCGGCGGCACGAACACGAACTCCTTGTCCTCGGCAAAGATCTGCACCGTCTCTCCGCCGTGCAGGCTCTTCCTCGGCCGGATGTTGATGACGAGGGGCATGTCCACCACGCCCGCTACCATCGCCGTGCCAATGGGCAGGTTCTTGATCTCCTCGTAGGACTCTGAGGTGAGCCCCTCCACGGCGTTCAGCACCGCTTTCAGATCGTTCGGATTGGTAATCTTTAATATCATCTGCGTCGAGCACTGCGACAGGACCGATTTCTCCACCCGCGCCGGACGCTGCGAGATGACGCAAAGGCCCATCCCGAATTTCCTGCCTTCCGCTGCCACATCCCTTATTATCTTAGATGATTTCTTCTCGCCGAAACTGCGCTCCGGGCAGAAGTTGTGCGCCTCTTCAATCACCGTGAAGAACGGCGGGATGGTGCCTCGCTTCCTCTCGTCGAACAGGTCCTTGAGCAGCTTGTACACGACCACTTCCTGGATCTCCGGCGCGATGCCGCGCAGGTTGATGATCGTCGCCTGTCCCGGCACGAGGAAGTCCTTGTAGTCGACCTCCGGCGTGAAGTAGCCGAGGTCCTTGATGTACTGGAGCATGTTGATCAGCGACCACTTCTGCGGGTTCTCCTCCGCCTCGAGCCCTGCGAGCAGGTCCGGTATGGTCAGCTGTGAGAGCTGGTTCGCGATGGAGAACAGCAGCGCCTGCTGCGTCGGCGAGAGCTTGTTCGGCACGATCTGCTCGATATCGATCGGAGAAAAACGGTCTTTTACCCGCAGCGGCAGCCCGTCATGGAGGAACGCGAGGTTGCCGTATTCCTTGATCGGGTAGCCTCTTTCCTTGAGCCCGAACAGGCGCAGCCGCTCCTTGTCTTTCGTGTTCGGGTTCTTCAGCGTGGAATACTCTCCGTGCGGGTCGATGATGATAAGGGGGATGCCTTTCTCCAGGATCTCTTCTATCAGCACGCCCACAGCGTAGCTCTTCCCGGCGCCGCTCTTGGCGAGGACAGCCACATGCTTGGAGAGCAAGGTGTTCGGATTGAGATAGACGTTGATGTTCTTGCCTTCCAGCCTGCCGACATAGAAGCCCTGGCTAGAGCTCTGGATCGTCTGCTTGATGAAATCCTCATGGGCCAGAAGCACTTCGGCGTTGATATCGAACGGCACCCTGATCTGCTTGAGCCGTCCTTCGTCGTCCCGGAAGCCTATCACGCTGCAGACCGCGATCGTGCCGTCCACCTGCTTTTCGATCTCGTTGATCTGGCAGAGCACGTAGCGGTCGTAGTTCTTGTGGTAGACCTGCAGGAAGTCGAACTTCTTGACGGGCTGTTCCACCATGAAGTCGAAGCTCTTGGTGGTCGCCTTCCCGATGATCTTGCCGACGAACATGTCTTTTCCGGACACGGTAGGGGTTTATTAATGTTGTGTTCTGTATACTGGTCTGGGCGATAGGCATAATGATGATGTAAAAAGACCAGAATTCTCTTAAGTTTACCACAGAATAGTAGTACTAAAAAAGAAACCTTAAATATCAGTGCTTACTACATAATCTATATGATAGCTACCTATGTTGCAAGGATCACCCTTGAGAACGAAGGCAATGTCAGCGAAGTAGAAAAGATCCTCAATACGCAGAGCTTTACCCAACCCCATCTCTACGCCGTATCGACTACTCCGGTAGTTATGCTTGTTAGTCCCTATAAAGATAATCAGGGAAGAGAAGTCAGATCCTTTGAATTGACGAAGTATCTTGTGGATTCAGGCCTATTGCCTGCAGATCCAAAAGAGCAGGGTTCTGTTACCAAAGCGATGGCTCGTGCCATTTTGGAAAAAGTAGAAGGGAAATCTCCCCGGGTTGAACTCTATCGGGTCTCCGCTACTGACCTGATATCTGATGAGTATATCTTCTTCCAGCCGTACCCGCATCTTGCAGGGAGAGGTCCTGGTCCATTTGTTCCCTATACCTGGGGCCCGGATATTCGGGGTGTGATATACACAGATTCGCAGCAGCATCTGTTCAAGCAGGGGTAAAGGGCTTCGGAGTGTTCCCCTCTCCAGACTCGCCTCTGCCTTCCTTCTGCCTGGGCTGGTCGCTGGGAAAATCCCTCTGGCCTATGTCTCCTCCTCGAGTATCCCCTCGGGATAATAGTCCACGACATGGTCCCTGAAGAGCGGGAAGGACTCGAAGTCCGTCACGATATCGCTGAACCTCCCCCTGATATTCACGAAGATGTCCTGGAATTCCTGATCGCTCCTCGTCTCGATCTCCGTCCCGATCCTCCACCTGCCGATATGCTTGACGATGAACGTCACGTTCGGGACGGTCTTGAGATAGCTGACCAGTTCCTTCTCTCTTGAAAGGTCGAGACGCATGAGCTCGAGGAACAGCATACGCGACTGGTAGCCGAGAGCAGACGGATTGATGAAGAGACGGAAGCCGAGCAGCAGCCCCCGTTTCTTCATCTCCTCTATCCTGTTTTTGATCGTGTTCGGCGCGGTGCCATGCCTGTTCGCGAGCTCGACGTTCGTGATGTCGGCGTTTTTTGCCAGCTCCCTGATGATCTCCTTGTCGAGCGCGTCGGGGATGAACGTACCTAGCTCCATCCTGTGATGGAAAGCCCTTCGCTCCCTCTTCCCCGCGAGGAGGTAGCTTCGCTCCATATCGCTGACCGTGACATAGATGAGTATCTCATAGTCCCTGATGTACTTCCCATACTCAGAGACAAACCGCTCGAAGATGCTGTTGAAGGCAAAGTTGTCCCTGCAGATGAAGTTCACGACAAGGTCCCAGTTGCCGCCCACCTCCCCAAGCCAGAACACATGCTTATGGCTGGCGAGATAGGCCAGCAGCCCATCCTTCTCCTCTTTCTTCACGTTGAGCAGCCGCAGCACCACCCGGTACCACTTGAACCCTGCTGCGACGCTGTCGAATGTCGCCCTGCTCCCGAAGATCACCTGCTCTGCCTTCATCCGCCTGAGGCGGTACTCGACCACCTGGCGTGACAGGCCAGTGCGCTTCGCAAGCTGCGTGAGCGGCATGCGCGCGTCCATATCCAGTTCGGAAAGGATCCGCCGGTCCTTGAGGTCGATCTCGGCCATTTATGGACAATAATGCATTGTTACTATAAAAATATTGCGATATTTAAGAAAGTAAAATAAGAAATTTTAAGTATCTATCTGTCCTCTTCTTCCAAGATAACCATTACAAAGTGGTAAAAATGAGAAAAAGAGTGACCTTCACAGGGCACTTCAACCTCGGCGAGCGGATCAACCCCCGCCAGCTCGCGACAGTAGCCGATGCGCTGGAAGGGGAGGGCGATCTCGCCGTATTGGTCGGCGACATCGGCTTCGCAGGGAACGTCCTGGCGTATGCCGGGGGCGGGGAGGAAGCGGTCGCTGCCATCCATGCGAAAAGACGCGCCTGCGCGACGACCGGCTGCATCAGGCAGCAGGTGCCCGAAGCGGTGGATGATATTGTCCCTCTGATAGATGAAGATCTCTACAAAGGCATAGTCAGTACTCATAATACTCTCGGCAAGGACTTCACCGAGCAGGTCAAGGCTTCCATACCGGCAATTATCGATGAGAGGCTTAAGGCATACGGACTCGAAGGTAACGACGTGAAGGTCTACTCCGAGACGCAGATGCGTAACATCGTCATGCGAAGAACGAGAGGGAGCAATGAAAAGAATCCCGAGAGCTGGCGGAGGCTCCCCCAGTTCCTCTCCGCAGAGAAGTACGGCGGCAAGGAATGCTTCCTCGCTATGGAAGAGATCGTCAGCGCTCACGGCTCCCCCCTCTGTCGCGGCATCATGCTCGCGCTCTACGAGACGCTAGCGAGCGATGGCTACGAAAGGATAGTCCAGCTCTACCCTGCAGAGCAGCGCCAGTCGGTGGAGATGGCGACGCGGCTCTATGAGGTGCTCGGAAAGGAGAATCCGGAAGAAGAAAGATGGAACCGCCTCACGTTCGAGAACAGGTTCTACGGAGGAGAGAGATGACACGACCAGGATTCATTACGGAAGAGGAAGTCAAGGCTGCGCTTGAGGAAATAGGACCTGCTTTCCGGGCGGTCAAGGAGAGCTACAGGAAGTTCTCAAGAGGGGAGACTGTCACGCCGTCGGCAGGAGAGATGGGACTGCCAGAAGGCATGTTCTACTCCTTCCAGTCCTACATAAGAGGAGAGGGCATCTTCATCTCCAAGCAGGCGACGGATTTCCGCAGCAACCGCGAAAAGGGCCTGCCCACCGTCCATCCCTACATCGATGTCTATGATGTCAGCACAGGGGTAAGGCTTGCGACGATCGAAGGGAGGCATTTCGCCGGCGTGCGCACGGCGCTATCCTCGGCCGTCGGCATCGAGCAGCTTGCAGAGGGTTATGAGAAAATGGCCATCATCGGCAGCGGGGTGCAGGCGCATGCCCACGCGATCATCTTGCCTCAGCTCTTCGGTATAGATGAGATCGCTATCTACAGCCCGACGGAGGAACACAGACAATGCCTTGTCGACAAGCTACGTATGCCACTTTCGCAGTATGGGACTGCTGTCCAGACATACGAAAGCTCCGCCGCCGCGGTCGCCGATGCGGATGTGGTCATCACGGCGACCTCATCGTCGAGCCCCGACTTCGAGGACGGATATCTGAAAGATGGAGCGCTCGTCGTCGGCGTGGGCGCGATGGCCGGCGACCAGGAGATACCCTTGGAGACGATGCATAGGGCAAGGATAGTCCTTGACGCTGCGGACAACTATCAAAGATATCCGGAGATAAAGAGTGCTATGGATCGGAGGATTTCCGTCTGCATAGCAGGAGAGATCGGCGATATCCTCAATGGTGAATACAAGATAGAGTCCCGCTGGTCTGCTGTCGTCTTCAAGCACCACGGGCTTCCGGTGACCGATGCAGCGCTCGCAAAGATCGTGTACAAGGGGTGAGGAAGGGAAACGATTATATACTCGGCAGATGTAGGATAATCCATGCCCGCTATGAGCCAGCGCATCGACGCGATAGAGAGACGCAACAGGAGGGTAGAGCTCGACAAGGCGTGGGAGACCAGCTGGACGCGCCGGTTCCTCATCGCGCTCCTGACCTACGTGACGTTCGTCCTGTTCTTCTTCGCTGCAGAGCTTCCCAAGCCCTTCGTCAACTCCCTTGTCCCGAC
>JBJKRA010000038.1:0-20212 GCA_046704905.1 Candidatus Woesearchaeota archaeon | reverse complement strand
CGAGGCGGGCCGACCCGTGGTTGGCGAGGATCAGGGCCGCGGCGACGCAGATGACGAAGATCACGAGCACGCGGTACTCGCGCCGCAGGAACGCCATCGCGCCGAGATGGATCTCATGCGCAATCTCCTTCATGCGGTCGGTGCCTTCAGGCTTCCTGTTTATGAAGCCGACGTAGGCGAAGATCGAGATGGCCGATATGACCAGGGTGACCAGTATTCCATAGAGCTCCCATATCATAGTATGAACCCCCTGTTCCTGCGATGAGGCATAAAATGTTTTGTATCTTTTCCGGCGAGTGGCAGCGGGATTGTATTTAAAGTTTTCGCGGGCCTGGGAGGCATATTTCCTCATACATGGTATGATGTTCTCAGCCGCTCCCCATACTATAATTATATATAGGGGCATCACAAAAGGCTGTCGCATGAAAGAGATCGAGGCGAAGCTCCCGTTCTCCGGCAGGCTGACGCTGCCCGGAGGCAGACGCGTGCATATCCTGGATATCTACTTCGACAAGGATGCGATGGCTGCAGAAGATTACGTGATCCGGCTGCGGAAGGAAGACGACAAGTGCTTCCTCGCCTACAAGGGACCGCGCGAGAAGCATGACTCGCTGATCGTGCGCGAGGAATAGAGCTCGAGGTGTCCTCTTTCGAAGAGATGCATACGATACTGATGCGCCTCGGGTTCTCGCCCGTCGCCAGGGTCGAGAAGTTCCGGACGTACTACAAGCACCCGTCCCTGGACGTGACAATGGACGAATACCCCTTCATCGGCAGCTTCCTCGAGGTGGAAGGCGCGGAAGAGGAGGTGCTCGCGTTCTGCTCTGCGCAGGGCCAGGATATGGCGCAGGCTACGCAGCAGAACTGCACGGAAGCGTTCCTTGCGCATGCGAAGGAGATCGGCCTGCAATTCCCTGGCGATCCTCGCCTGCATTTCACGTTCGAAGACGAGAAGGGGATGAAGAAAGAATGACCGAGCGGAGAGAGACGGCGGCGATGCTCTTCTACGACGAGCGCGGGGTGCTCCTGCAGCTGCGGGACTTCGGCAAGGACATCATCAATCCGGGGATGCTCGCGATCTTCGGCGGGCATCTCGAGCAGGGCGAGACACCGCTCTCATGCCTGCGGCGGGAGGTCGAGGAGGAGCTGGGCATCACCGTGGAGAATCCCCCACTCTTCCGCCCGTTCCATAGCATCATCGCAGGTATACCGTATATAGAGCACATCTTCTATGCGCCGCTGCCGGTGCCGCTGTCGGAGCTGCGCCTGGCCGAGGGCTGCGGGTTCGCCATGGTCCCGCCCTCAGCGTTCGACGCCTTCCCTATGGGCGAGAATACAAGGAAGGTCCTCGCCGCGTTCGCTTCCGAGCATGGCGACCTGCTGAAACCGAAAGCTTAAAAAGGAGCCCTGGATTCTCGCATCAGTACCCTTATGGGGGCGTAGTATAAGCTGGTTAGTACTGCCGGCTCCAGACGATGGAGCGATGAGCCTAGCGGCGATGACGAACCGTCGGTAGATACCGGCCGATCAGGGTTCAAATCCCTGCGTCCCCACCTTTTCTCTACAGGAACTCGAGCGCCTTTCCCGGCTGGAGCCGGTAACGCTTGATCGTGCCCTTCGGCGCCTCGAGGAAGTACTGTGCGCGGTGCCTTGTCCTGTAGTAGCGCCAGGGCTGGAGCGATGCGACCTGCTCGACGATCCTCCTCTCATGGTCGAGGAAGACGACGTCGATGGGGAAGCCGACGAACCACATATGGATGGCGATCCTTCGCTCGCCGGGGAAGGTGAAGAGCATGCCCTGCTTCTTCTCGAGGGGCGGCCGGAACATCAGGCCGCGCGCCTGCTGCCAGGGATTGTCCGCACGCATGACCTGCTCGGCGACGATCCGCTTGCTCGTCCTGTCTACGATGAGCATGTCGGCATGTCCAGGAAGAAGACTATAAAAAAGTTTGCCTAACGCCTCCTGATGCTGAGGAGGAAGATGATCACGAGCAGGAGCAGGCCGATGATCAGATAGGTCACGTACTGGTGGAGGAGCGCCCCCACATTGTCCCAGAAGGTGACCTGGTTAGGAGCCACGACGATCAGGTAGATGGTCGGGCTCGAGACCACGCCGCCTTTCGCGTCGTTCGCGGTGAAGCGGATGGCGCTGATGCCGTGCCAGCCCTGGTCGGGCGCGAAGGTCGCTGTGCCGTTCTCGACCGTGACGTTGATGTGCTCCGGGACCGTGAAGGTGTAGTAGAGCTGGTCCCCGTCCGGGTCGAAGAAGTACTTGGACAGGTCGAGCGTGTGGACGGTGTCCTGGTTCCATACCTGGTACTCGACCTTCCCGGTCAGGCCTTTCATCTCGATATAGGCGACGAGGATGCGCTCGTCGCCCGCGCCCTCTGCCCTTGCCAGCGCCTCGCTGAAGGTGAGGTTGGCCAAGGGCTTCTCGGTCGTCGTTGTGGTCGAGCTGACCGTCACGGTGACCGGAAGCGCGGTCGTCGTGGTGGCGTTCGTGCCCGAGGTGTAGGCTAGGAGGCCATGGTAGAGGTCGCTGAAATAGGCACCCACCGACTGCGTCCATAGGACGAAGATGTTGGCCATGCTCGGACCTGCCGTCTGGTTGGAGAAAGGCAGGGTGGTGGTCGTGATGACAGGCAAGGTCGTGGTCGTGGCGTTCATCGCCGTGACAGTAGTGGTCGTCGAAACGGTCGTAGTCGTAGTCGCGTTAGGCACCAGCGTCGTCGTGGTCATGTTCGCCTGTGTCGTGGTGGTAGTGGCGTTCCCCTTCGCAGGGAAGAGGGACGCGCGATAGTACCAGCCGAGGAAAGCGAGCACGAGGATGAGCAGGACCAGGATGATCCAGAGGGCCACCCGGACCCCCTTCCCGCGCTTCCTGCGCCTCGGGGCCTCTTTCGCCGGCCTTGCGGGCTTTTCCCGCTTAGGCCTCGTCGCTATACAACTTCCCAGCCATAAGATGAAGAGCAGGAACACGATAAGCACGATGAGGAAAACGAGGCCGAGCACCTTGTGGTCGTTGAGCCAGAGCAAAATGCCCTCGGCAGGCGTTATGGGCCTGAGCTGCACCTGGAGCGGGATCGTGTAGACGATGCCGGTGTCCTCTGCCCGGAGCGTGATGCTCGTGTTGTAGAGGCCTGGGGCAACGCTCGTGTTAGGCGCGAAGTAGACGGTGAGGCTGTCCTCCTGGCCGGCCGAGAGGGCGACATTCGGGCGCTGCAGCCACATCCAGGCGTACGCAGGGCTAAGGGTGACGTTGTAGGCCGCGCCCTTTATGCCGATGTTCCTGAGGGGGACGGAGAGCGCGCTCTCCCAGTAGTAGCGGACGGTGCTGACAGGCTCTGTCGCGACCTTCGCGCAGTCATAGGGCGTGTAGAGCGTCGGGGTCGCGGTGAGACCCTGGTCGAAGCGTCCCGGATAGAGGCTTACGACCGTATGGAGGTCGATCGGCAGCGGACCGGTCGCGTTCATCGAAGGATAGGATGCGTGCACCGTCGCGTTGCCTCCGACCGGGACCGTGACCGAACTGTTCGCGAGCGTGATGCCGGTGCTCGAGAGGTCGAGCGTCAGGGCCTTCGTGCCGTTGTTCTCGATGTAGAGCGAAGGCTCGGTGTCGAGCAGGCAGGCGTCCTGCCTATAGCCCTTCAACTGCAGGGTGTAGTCGTAGCAGTCGGCCAGGGAGACGTTGATAGGGAAGGTCGCCTGGAGGTCGCCGAGGTAGGAGCGGACGGTCACCGGGATGCTGTAGTTGCCCGCCGCAGTCGATAGCAGCTGGAGGTTGACGAGCTTGCTGCCCTTCGCAGGCACGTAGATGGTCTTGTTCTGGAGAGCGAACCAGCTGTTCGAGGGCACGCTGAGGTCGTACTTGTTGCCGAAGTCCATCTCGTTGACGATCCGCAGCGGGATGAGGTAGGGCACGTTCTCGCAGAGGTTGTAGTAGGGGATGTACTTCGAGAAGTCCGCGACGGAGGCGTTGTCCCTCATGGCGTAGGTGCCGCGGACGAGGGTGAAGTTGTACTGCTGGAGGATGTGGAGATAGAAGGGCACCGACTGGTCGTAGCCGCTGTCGAGGGCGCTCACGGTGACCGCGCCCGCATACCAGCCGTACTTGCTGCATGCTGGGGTCACCTGGACGCCGACGGTCTGCGTCGCGCCTTTCGGGACGAAGACAGGGTTCTCGCTGTACTGCACCTCGCCGGGGTCGAAGCCCTGGCTGGAGAGCGCATACTGCTCGTCGTAGACGCCGCTGTTGTGGATCCTTATCTGATAGACCGTCGGCGAGCAGGGGATGTTTTCGAAGGCGTTCTGGACGAAGGATGCCTGGACGTCCGGCTCGTTGACGACGGTGATCGGGAAGCCGTAGGACTGGACGGTGTCGAAGTCCGTGCTTACCGTCAGGTTGAGATCGTAGCTGCCCGCTGCGCCCTTTCCCGGGTTGAGGAAGAGGTAGACCGGCTTGCTCTGGCCAGGCTCTACGATGAGCAGGGTGGTGGAGAGCTTTGCGAAGGAATCCGCCGTGCCGTTCAACGAGAGGTGATAGACGCTCTGGACAGAGCCGGTGTTCTCGAGCACGATTGTCGCCTGGGTGATCGCGCCTGCCGGGACCTGGCCGATGGCGCTCGACTGCAGGGAGAAGCTCTCCTGCAGGGCGTACGCCGATGCGACGGTCACGAGCAGGACGGCAAGGAGAAGAGTAAGGACTGCGAGCTTTCTCACTGGAGGCACCCCCTGGGATGAGACGGAATTATCATCTGTTACCATTGTAGAATGACTACTTTTATATAAATGTTTCGGAATGAGAAGGCGGAAAGGGGGCTTACGCCGTGTGGGAGAACGGGGAAAAATGCTCATCTCTGCAGCTGGATACGGTATTTGATCCTGAACTTTTCCGGAGTCAGACTCCTGTCCTTCTCCACCGAGCCGAGGACGCGTTCAATCTGTTTCTGCGTGTACAGGCCCCAGTTCTCGGGATTCTGGCTGATTACGCCAGCCTTGACACGTTCCCGTAGGCTCATGTAGGTCGACGCGGTAACATGAAACATATGTCCAACTTCCATATAGCCAGCCATTATCTGCCGGCAGATGGCGTCACGGTTAAAGCCTGGTGTGTTTTCCTCTTTTTTCGTTGAGGGGTCGTCATCAATACCTTTTGGCCGATGAGTCTCCTCTGACAGATAGCTCGCAAGCGGCGGCATATCGGAGACCTGCTGCTCGGCCTGACTTTTTGAGGATTTCCCCTCAAGATAAGCAACCACCTCTTTCACGCGGCTGAAGTCAAGCGTTTTCATCCTTGGCGCATAGAATAGGATATGGGTGAGGTTGGGATATATGCCGTCTTTCTGGATGTCGTTCGATAGTTTCTTCGCGTTCTTGTAACCAAGCCGGGTAGCTTGCCCGCTGAGATACTCCAACAGGACAGCCTTCTGGATGCGCAGATACTTGCCATCGGTCTCTGGGTCTATCGCTTCCCCGCTCGCCTTTATCAAGGCATCGAGACTCTCCTTTGTGAAATGGATCTTCTTTGTGTATGCGGGGGTGTCCTTTTCAGGGATAGCCGCCCCCGTCTTCTCCTCCACATAGCCAAGCATATCCGGTCTCCCGGCAAACACCGCGGCGATGCCCTTGTAGGGAATCTCCCTCTTAAGCATCCCTTCTACGAGAGATGTGGCATCGAACTTCTTGACGCCCTTGTACATTCTGGAGGAGAAAACGGTCCCTTCCTCTTCTGGTTTCTTAATCTTCGTCTCGATATTCTCATCGTCTTGGAGGGGAGACATCTTCTCTACATAGTCGATGACCTGCCTGACCATCTGGAAGGCAATCGTTTTAGTCGCCTTATTGGAGAACGCGACCTGGAATCTCTTGCCGATGCTCATCCCCACCCCGATCGCCCTTCTCAGGTCCTTCGCGTCCTTGTAGCCGAGCGCGGCGGCGCGATTGCCGAGATAGGCATCCAGGATGCCCTTATCGACCAGCAGTTGGTCCTCTGCGGCCTCGATATCTATCTCATTATTGCGCGCTTTGATCAGCGCTTCAAGGTTCTCTTCCGAGACATAGGGCATCTCCCTTGTCGCGAGGGTTTTCTTGTCCGGGAAACTCGCGTCGAACTTCGCTTCTACGTAGCGGAACATCTTTGGCTTATTGCCGAATCTCGCGACGACGCCCCTATAAGGGACGGTCTTTTCCATCATCTCGCCTATGAGAGAGGAGGTTTCGAACTTCTCAACGCCACCATATCTCCTAGAACGAAAGCCATCCCTCTTCTCGGACACTCCCCTCTCTAAGTAGTCCACCACCTGCTTTATGCGAGCGAAGTCGAACGTCTTTATTCTTTCGGCATAGAAGAGCTGGGCCGTGAGACGAGGGTAGACATCAGCATTCTGGATGCCGTTCGAGAGTTTCATCGCGTCCGGGTAACCGAGTTTTTTCGCCTGCCTGGCGAGATAGTCTATAAGGTCGGCCTTCTCGACACGCAGGTGCGCTGCGGCCGTCCCCGGATCGACGTCAGCGTCGCCTATCCCCACGAGGAAATCGAGGGTCTCTTTCGTGACATATGCCTTCTTGCTGTGCAGCAGGGTCTCCTTTTCAGGGATCCTTTTGCCTGCCCTCTCTTCGAGGTAGTCGAGCAGGTCAGGCTTGCCGGCCAATACCGTAAGGACGCCTTTATAGTCGACCTTCTTCTGCAGCATGCCGTTAAGGAGCGATGAGACGTCGAACCGTATCTCGCCGTTGAAGGGCCGTGTGGGGAAACCGTGCTCATCGGCCGCCGATCGCTCGTCCATCCCTCCAAGGTCCCCGTCCTCTCCGACTGGCGAAAGCCCTCTGACGAAGTCGATTACAGGCTTGACCTTGGCGAAGGAAATCGTTTTGGTCGACTTATTGTAGAATGCGGTTCGGAAGTTCTGGTCGAGGGCCATCCCCTTTCCGATCGCACTCCTTAGGAGCTTCGCATCCTTGTAGCCAAGTTCGATAGCCTTGCTGCCGAAATAGGCGTTCAGGACATCCTTATCGACTGACAGATGCTCTTCTGCGACTTCAAAATCAATATCGGCCCTGGTCGCTTCGATCAGCGCCTCAAGATTCCATTCCGGGACATAGGGCTTCTTTGCGATGCCGAGGGTTTTCTTGTCCTGGAAGCTCGTATCGAACTTCTCCTCGACGTATCTGAACATCCCGGGCTTGCCGTTGAATCTGACGGCGACTCCCTCGTAGAGGATCTCCCTGTCCATCATCGCCTTGATGAGGGTCGCGGCGTTGAACCCCTGTACAGCCCTATACCATCTTGAGGGAAAATCGGATGCCTTGAGAGGAGTTTCTTCACTTGCACGAGCCTGGCCATGGGGAGAAAGATCGCGTATCTTTGGATGATTGGCTTTCGTGGAAGACTCCTTTTCCGGCAGATATTGCACTGCTGCTCTGTCAAGGATATGCTGGGTTGCCTGATCACCCTGTCCGTCCAGTTTTTCACGCAGAATATTGTCGACGGTCTGGAACTCCCTGAAAGTCAAGGGCGCCCTCCTGTTCAGCTTCTCGACGAGGCCTCGGTACTCGCCGTCGGTACCTGCGAAAAGCCCTTCGTTTGTTATCTTCAGGAAGTCCAGGACCGAATCCTTGCTGGCATAGAACTCATCGAAGAAGTCCATACTGACTTTCGCTTGCGTCAAGAGTTCTACGATATCTTTGAGGTCCAGCGATCCAGGCATTTCCGCGTGTAGGTAGATAGTTTTTATTTAAGGTTTTCCACTCTGCAATAGTATCATGGAAGAATCCCCCGTACGAGAAGAGAGAGCCTGCAAAAATTCCAACCCCTACAGATGCCCCCTGATGAAACCGAGCGCCAGCCTCACGCGTTCCTCATGCGTCCCTTTCTCGGTATAATTATGATCTGCTCCTTTGACGACTTCCAGCGTGCAGGAGGGAATCATGCCGCACAGATCACGGCTCTGCGCCATCGGAATGGAGCGATCGTGGTCCCCTTGGATGATGATCGTCGGCGCCCTGCATGCCCTTGCCGCCGCCGGCCGCTCGGAGAAGTCCTCGAACCTGCTGGTAGGAGAGATGAGCACGAGACATGCCAAGTCCCCGCCTGCCGCTGCACGCAGCGCTGCCGATCCCCCCCTGCTCGAGCCGAGCAGGACGAAGCGCCTGAAACCCTCTTCTTTCAGGAAACGTGCCGCGGCACCTATATCCGCGACCCATTGGGCTATGGTGGCCTCCTCTGGCCGGCCTTCGCTCTCGCCATGGCCGGTGAAATCGAAGCGCAGGCTCGCGATTCCTATCCTTTCCAGCCCGGCCGCAACGTCCCTGTTGATTAGGCTCTCCCTCGTCGAGGTTCCCCCGCCGTGGCAGAGGATGACGATGTCCTTCCTGCTTTCGTCAGGGACGCTGAGCACGCCATAGAGAGTATGGGTGCTTGTGAAATGGACCTTACGTTCCGCCATCCCTTCCCTGAAGCGCAAATATTATATAAACCTCTGCATGGTGGGAGAGCGATGGACGCGAAGCTCTTCATCTACGATTTCGACGGGACGCTCGTCGACACGCTGCACCTGCACCTGGCCGCGTACCGGACCGTGCTTTCGCGCTTCGGGATCACGCTCGACGACAGGGCCATAGTGGAAAAGTGCTTCAACCGCTACGACGACGATATAGCCGACAGCTTCGGGATAGACCGGAAGAGATTCCACGATCTCTATGAGGGCATCGCCCTGGAAAGCAGGAGGAGTGCGAAACCTATCGATGGCCTCCTTAGCGTGTTCGACGCCCTCAAGGAGAGAGGTGCGATACTTGCCGTGTACTCGATGGATTGGGAAGAGCATCTCCAGAAGGCGATCAAGGACATGGGAATAGCCCTTCTCTTTTCGACGATCAAAGGCAATCTCCCCCCTTCACGGACGAAAACAGAGATGATAACCGCCATCTGCAGGGAGCTCGGCGTGGCGCCTGGAGCGACCGTTGTCGTGGGGGATGCCGATAACGATATACTGTCCGCAAAGGAGATCGGCGCTTCTGCCGTACTCTACTATCCGCCGGCGAGCCAGGCAATCTACCCCCTTGAGACGCTGACGAAGCACCATCCCGACCATGTCATACGCAGGCACGAGGAGATCCTCGACCTCTAGCGCCAGAACGAGAGCATCTCCTCTTCCATGAAGTGGAGCTTTCCGGGGATGATGAGGCAATGGGGGGGCTTTCCGAAGTCCGTCTTCTCCAGCTCACTTATCGTTCCCGCTTTTATCGTCGGGTCGACGCCCAACCGTGCGCAGCCTATGGCGAGGAGGTCGTCGGTGATAAGACCACTCTTCTCCTTTTCCTCTATGGCCTTCAACTGCGCGATCGCCTCATTGACGGTCATGAAGCGATCCTCTGCTGGCCGCAGGTCCAAGAGGAAGAGGGTGTGCAGGCCCATCTCCCTGTTCTTCTCATAGACGTCGTAAGGGGTCGTCGGGAAGAAGCCTTTGGAGGGATAGGGGATGCTCGTGGTCTTGCCGAACTTGTAGAGCTCGAGGCCGACGATGCCTACTGCCGTGAGTACGGAGGCGTTGTGCATGACCTGTACCTTTATCCCTTCTTTCCTCGCGCGCTGGTAGAGCTCCACATGCGTGGTGGCGGCGAAGACATCGCCGATGATGAGGAGGGCGGCGTTCCCTTTCTTGGCCTTATCCAGTATCTCGGGGTTGTCCTCGACCAGATTGCGTGGGGCGAGGGTGATCTCCTTTCCGAGGTACGTTTCGATGTCCTCTTTGCTGGACTGGTAGAGCGAGGTGTAGGATTCCAGGTAGATATGGTCGCAGGTTTTCAAGGCTTCGACCGCCTTGACCGAGAGGTCCTTTATGTCGCCGAGTCCTGCGCCGATGAGGTAGAGCATTCCCTGAAGGGTCTTTCGCTCTCTATTTAAGCGTTCTTGTTGCATCGCCGCGTGGAATCAACCGACGGCCAGGTGAGCATTCCTACCCCTGCAGGGAAGAGGACCGGACTGGGATAAGGAGGACGAGGCCGGAGCCGATGCTCACCTCCATCACGCCCGAACAGGGATGAGAGAGGCCTTAGGCAGGATGATGAAAGCCGCTCACCTGCTTAAGCGTTCTTGTTGAGGAAGGACTGACGGACCTTTCCCATGACGACGTTGATCGCGTAGGAGCGCAGACGCTTCCCGAGGAGCTTCCTCAAGAGAAGGAACTGCTCCCGGAACTCCTCGGGGTGGCTGCAGTAGAGGTGGACCTCGAAGTTCCATTCGCCGAGGAGCCAGACGAGATAGGCGATCCCTTTCAACTGCTTGAGCTGGCCGAAGAGGGCGCGCTGCTCCGCGTCGCCAAAGGTGGTGAGGCCGAGCTGGACCTGGTACCAGGTCAGGCCAAGACGTTCTTTGTCCAAGGTGGCGGAGTAGGAATGGATGAGGCCTTCTTTTTCCAGGCGGCGGATCCTTTTGGCGGTCGCTTGGGGGGAGCGCCGTATCGTCTTTCCTAACTCCGTGCTGGTCAGACGCGCGTCGTGCTCGAGGAGCTGGAGGATGGTGCGGTCGTTATCGTCGATGGCTTCCGGCTCAGGCTGGGCGATCTCCTTCCTCTCCGCCTCGAAGACAGGATCCTTCTTGAGCCAGAGGTCGACGGTGGAGAGGATGAGGGAGGTCTGGTACTCGAGGATGTGGTCGCCGATATGGCCGAGCATGACGTCGAGGAGGAGGCGGAACTCGTCATGGGTCCTGACCGAGACGGAGAGCATGAGATCCCAGCGGCCTACCGAGCGCACGAGCCAGTGGACCTGGGGGATGCTCTTGATGCGCTCTATGAGCATGTGCTCTTCTGCCGTGTCCATGTCCTCGAAACGGACGTAGAGGGAGTAGGTGGAGTAGCCCAATACGGCGAGGTTGACTCTCGCGTGATAGTTCTGGATGATCCGCTCTTTTTCCAGATGCTTCATCCGGTACTGGCAGCGCTGCTTGCTGATACGCAATCTCTTGGCCAATGCAGAGAGCGGGGCGCGGCCGTCTTCCCTTAGCAGCCTTAAGAGCTTCGTGTCGAGGGCGTCCATTTCTTCATCTTTGATTTCATGGAGTATATAATACTTTCTTTTGTCAAATTATTCTATCGATTTTTAGATATATCTCCTTATGCATCATATCCAACGTTAAGGTGGTAAGCATGAGACCTCGTTTTTTGGTGGTGGAAGGGCATGACCATTGCATCGCGGCTGCGCTCTCCTATTTCGGGGCGCTAGGAAAGGAAGCCGTAATCGTGGGAGATTACGAGAGCGCTGTCAGGGAGCTCTCTACCGGCGACTACTACGCCGCGTTCATCGCGAAGTACCTGCCTTCGCGTCCCGGGGGCCCTGTCGGGGCATACGGGTTCCGGCTGAGCTCATTCGCTGCAGAGCATGCGATCCCTTCGGTCGTGTGTGAGGAGGACCAGACCTCTCCTGAAGGTTCCACGCTCTACTATGTCCGGGGCGGGCATGTCGGTTCAGGGCCGATCAAACGGAGCGCCGCAGGATGGGAACGCGCGCACCAGACCCTTGACGAATGGTACTCGCCCGACCTGATCGCCGTATCGAAGGCACGCCAGAAAACTTTTTAAATGGCCGCCGGCACTCACAGGGTTGTCCCCCGCAGCCCTGTAGTGTAGCGGCCAATCATCCTGCCCTTTGGAGGCAGGGACCCCGGTTCGAATCCGGGCAGGGCTATCTCTCTTTGCGTGACGCCCCGACCAAAATCCTTATAAAATTCTTTAACCACTCAAAAGTGATGAAGAGTTTGCGTGAGCCGGACCTCGAGAAGATAGACGCAGGCCAGATAGGGGAAAGGATTGTCCTGCGGGATCTCGCCCAATTTGGAAACGATCCCGAGTTTGTGCCCGCACATGGCGGCTATGCCAAGGCGTTCGCATACGGCCCGGAGCAGGTCATAAAGATCGTCTACTATTCTAGAGACCCGTTCCGGTTCGCGGAATGCGAATACGACAATCTCTCATTCATCAGGGAGCTCAATGACAGCAGGATACTTGTCCCGAAGCCGCATTCCCTTGCGGAGATCGCCAATCCTGGAGCGAACAGCGAAATCATGAGCTATATGCCGCACGAAGGGATGAAGCTCTACGGGGTCGTGATGGAGAGGATATCAGGGACATCCGCCGCCGACATGAGAAGGAGCCAGATGCAGACGTACGAGAAGTCGTTCCGGGACCTGATGGAAGCCATGATAGAGTATCAGCTGTGGAAAAAGGACCTGAAGCAAGCGGACATAATAGCAATCGCAGGAGGGAAACCGGAAGACAACAGGATAGTCATGCTCGACGTCCACAACATCGTGCAGGGGTGGGAGACGATCCATGAGGAGCACCTGTTCGATTCCTTGTATGGTACGGTCATGCACAAGGATATGGCGGGGCGCGAAGAACTGGTTTCAGCTTATGAGGAAAAGGCCACGGAACTCAACCCCGACTCGCTTACTGCGTTCCTTCCCGAAAGAAACGTGAGAGGATTCGAGTTCAACAACCTCAAGAAGGGCTATTTCCTCTTGGACGAAGAGGAGGGAACGGACGATGTCGATTGAAAGGCGCTTGACGAGGCACGCGTGAAGATGGCCGGGTATATCGGAGACGATGCAGAGGACTGGAAGGAGAAGAGCAGCTCAAAGAGCTACAGGAAAGTATACGACCGGCTCGGGAACAGGCTTGCTAAGAACAAGGGAGTGTTCGTCGATTTCGGCACGGGCACAGGCGAGCTCCTGAAGCGGGCCGCGAGAAAGAACTTTGAGGTTATTGTCGGTACGGACATCTCCGACGAGATGCTTTCGATGGCCAAGGAGAACCTTTCGGAGTACGGACTTCCTGTAAATATCGTCTCAACGTACAAAGAGGTCGGCGGCAAAGGCATCTACCTTATGAAGGATGACATGTTCGACTCCTCGCTTCCTGAAGGCATAGCCGACGTCGTATCAAATATGTTCCCAAACTGGACAGGCTACCATCCTGCACTAAAAGATGATGATTACATGAGATTCGGGGCGTACGCGGAAGAGTTCAGCCTGGACCCTGAACATCTCCCGTTCTCGGACAGCGTGATACGTAGTATCGTCATAGAGCTCCGACGATACGACATGTTCTTAAGGACGTTGAAAGACGGAGGGGACCTGCATTTCGCGGAGTTCGCCTCCGTATCCACCAACAGCCGGAGCGAGCACTACCATGTGCAGAGGCTCGAGGCGGACAGGCGTATCCTCAAACTGTTCGACCTCATCGTCGAGGGCACGAAGTTCTATGAGGACCCGGTCGTCTACTCAGACCTTGAGAAAAGCAAGAGCGTCAAGATCGCCCCCGGCGAGGACAGGGTAGGCTACAGGATCACGCATTGCGTCAAGCAAGAATGAACTGCCAGCTGCCCGCTACAGGAAAGAGCCACATTTTTCTCCTAAGCAAATCCAAGAAATAAAAAAAAGATTATGCTTCTGCGGTCTTTGACAGTCCCCACCTTCCGGGCCCGCTCCAGGCGAGCAGCAGCGCGGACGCGAGGAGCAGCAGCTCGAGATCAGGGACCCTGACGTGCCCAGAGAGCAGGCCGTTGAACAGCGGGACGACGATGGCGAAGAAGATGTCGACCGCGAGCGCGTATGCCGGCCATCTTATCCTGTAGCCGCTGATCAGCCACAGCCCGCCGAGCGTCTCTACGATCCCGAAGATCAGCGCGAACCATCCTGGTATCTGGAATATCCCGAAGAACGAAAGGCTGGAGAAGAACTTCTCCGTCCCGGCCAGGTTCAGCAGCTTCGGCAGACCGTGATAGATGAACGTCGCACCGACGACAACCCTCAGTATGAGGAGCCCCCAGTTCGTGCAATCCTTCTCTGTCTTCCTATCCTTTGCTATGATCATACCCCCGCAAGCAAGATGCTTACAAGACTGCAAGAAAACCTCTCAAATATAAGGTTTCTGAATTTTCAAACCACTATGGGTCTTGCACCTTTTCCAAGCGCAACGCCCCAAACCTATTTATATCCGGAGACCCCCTCCCTAGTGAATCATGGACATATCCATAGCTAAAGACCGGTTCGATCTCGACTTCCACGCCATGGTGAGGAATTACGTCATCCACGCGCAAGACATGAAGCCAGGCTATGAGAAAAGGTTCAACAGCTTCGGGCTCTCGACCCAGCTCAATATCCTCAAGCCAGAGGAAGCAGGGCAGGTCTCTGCGTTTTCCGAACGGCTCAGGCCGGGCGACATCATAGTCATAAGCCATTCGAAGATGACTACCGGCGCAGGAGCGTATGACATCCAATCGTACACCACCTACAGCGACGCCGGAATAATAGGGAAGGGCGGCCTGCATTTCATCATCGAGAACGACGAGGAGTACTGCAGGCTGGGCGCTGCGATCGATCTCGAAGGCAACTTCTCCATACACCAAAAGAACGGCGTAGCAGAGCTCGGGATCAGCATAGACAATACCGAAAAGATTACAGGCGATCTCGACCTCGCCTCCTATTCGAAAAACCGTTGGTACTTCCACGGCGGCAAGAACGACTACAAGGTGGACAACTCCATCTCCGCCAGGATACTGCCGCAGAAGAACTACAGGAGGGGCATCCTGCACATCCTGATGGCGGAACGCGGGAAGGTCATCCCGCGGTGAGCGGACGGGAGATACGTATCCAATCATTTTCATATAGAAGGTTTCACGCCGCCTTGGCGGATGCCCATATCGTCTCGAAGAGATCCCGATAGCTCTGCGCCATGCCCTTGCTCGTTATCAGCACGGCGAATACGGGTTTCGACGTATAGGAGATCAGGATTACCTTATCGTTGAAGATGAACATGTCCACGGGGCTACGGTAGGACCCCTTTGAGAGGAACCGTCCTGTGCCCACGTATTCCTTGAGGTACCCCTTCTGCGTCCTCACCTTCGGGTCCCACAGACAGCGCGACGAGATCATGTATTGTTTTTTCTTTTTCTGGAACACGTGCCAGTACGGGCCGAGGACCTGCTTGAGCATCCCCGAGGCGAACGCCATGTAGCTCCCCTTCCCCTGAAGCTCCTGCAGCATGCTCTCAAGGAGCGTCCTGTACCCTTTGAGTCCCTTGTAGATCGTCGCCTCCTGCTGCTCGTCCGCCGACTTTGTCATCAGCTGACGCATCTTCGGAAGCATCTGCGCTATCTCCTGCTTCTCCTCGTCCAGACGCTTCTTCTTCTCGTCGAGGAAATCCATGAGACGATCGGGATCCGTCGCCTGGAAATAGCGCTTGTTCGTCTTCTTGACGTAGCCTGCAAGCCCCTTCCGCTCCAGCCGCTCGAGGCTCTCATAGACCTTGGAACTGTTGATGCCGACGCTCCGGATGAGCGGTCCGGTCGTCGTGTCGCCGAGCTCGAGCAGGGCGAGGTACACCTTGATCTCGTTCTGCGTGAGCCCTATCTTCAAGAGCGTGTCTGCGAGCATGCGCAAGGAAGAGCGCTGAGCGTATATAAACCTTTCCCCCCGAAAGGGAGAGTGATAATATATATCGTCAATAGGCTTACCGACCGCATGGAGACAGGACCTATCGTCCACTGCATCGATATCTATTTCGAGGAAGGGAGGGTTATGCGACGCAGGTCGCTCTTCGGACACGTGTTCGATGCCTGGGTTCGTGAACCGGAACATCCGAAATGGCGTTTCTATTATCAGATCAGGAACAGCGGGTATTCCGGAAGCGTAAACTATACCACAGGCAAAGAAGCCTTGTACATGTCGATGCAGGATACATCCATCGATGCCATCATAGACGGAATCAAGAGCGAAATCGTCCATAATATGGAATATCTCTCGAAGAACGAGCCGGAGAGATCCAATGTCTTCGAGCATTCGTTCGTGAAAACACAAGAGCTCGTCGACTACGGCATCCCCGCGCCCGAGGAAGACGTGAAGAAAGCAGAGGTTTTTTTCACTGCATTGGACAAGTCCGTAGAAGACGTTTCATTGCCCGAACTCGTCGACACATTCAGGAGGGAACTGGAAGAGAAGAGGAAGAAGGCGCAGGCGTTGCCCGTCGAAAGGCCGCCCGATCTCACCGAAGAGCTTGAGAAGAGAGGATACGAATGCCATGCGGGATCACGTGGCATCGTGTTCACAAGGAAAGACCGCCCGTACGCGATAAAGATGGAGAAGCGTTCCCGCAGGATCAGCCAGAGGTTCATCGAGGACCACATAGGTAAGTGGAATTTTCTCAGGTTCGGCGGGCTTCCTGTGCCAGAGGAGTATGGCGTGCTCTGCAACGACGAGGGAGAACAGCTGGGGATCGTGATGACCGCCTACCGTAATACGTATCCGTACCGCATATCCGGCCCGATACCGCCGGAGGAGATAGGAGAGGAACTCGTCGGCTCGCTGGAGAAGGCGGAAAGATACGGCATATCCCTCGACGACCATACGATACACCTCTACAGGGAGGGAAAGACGGAAAGAGCCATCTTCCTCGACGTGGAGCATCTGCCCCTGCCGCGTCTGGAGAAGCCGGAGTACAGGAGATTCGGCATGGCAGAGGTCCTGTGAAAACCATAACACGTTTAAACGATCGGAGACCGAGCGCATCCCATGCCGCGCTATCCAAGGATCGCAGACACACCCGACCGTTTCGATAAGGACGGAAACAGGCTCTGCCGCAACTGCGACAACACAGTGGCGCAGAACAGGAGGCATTACTGCTCCAGAGAGTGCATGGAGGAGTTCAACAGGAACCACTCGTGGCTCTTCGTGAGGAAAGACGTGCTGAAGCGGGACAGGTACAAGTGCAGCATCTGCAACAAGAGATTCAGGAAAAGGGATCTCGACGTCGACCATATCATCCCCCTACGGATGGGCGGCCAGCTCTTCGACAAGAAGAACCTGAGGACGCTGTGCAGGGAGTGCCACAGGGCGAAGACGAGGCTTGACGATGAGGCGCTCTCCTGACATTCGCGTGAGCCCGTTCACTCCAACCCTGCCTTACGCATGACATACCTTGCCGTGTCGCACGCGTTTATCATGCCCTCCTTCTTCCCGAAATGCGGGAGCGTGCCACGATAGTCCTGCACCCGCGCGTAGAGGTCCTTGACCGGCGCATCCTTTATGTTGCCTACGCCGGCGCCTAGAGCGCAGCAGGTCTTGACCTCTCCGAAATTGTCGTAGGCGAAGCCCACCCTTCTTGTCGCGCAGCCCTCGACGAACTGGCCTTTGACAAAGTCGCTGCCCATGACCTTTGCCAGCTCCGCATAGAGCCAACGGTTCTGCTCTTCGGTGAGCCTGAGGAGCTCATAGTTCTCCAGGGCTCTTCCCGTCGGGATCATGGTGTCGATGACCGGAAGGATAGCATGCGAAAGGCCATAGCCCGCAATCCTGGGGATGTCCAGATAGTTCAGGGCCTTGACGGTTATGTCGATCCCGAGGCGCGTCCTGCCATCCTGCGGCTCGTTGAACCCTGCATCGATAAGGCGTTTGAGCCCGACCGGGACATGGACACCGTCATGCACGGTCCAGGGCTTCCTATAGCCGGTCAGTCTGTCGTCTGTCGCCGGGTCCAGCGACCAGAGCTTGCCGATGAGCGAGACCTGCTTCCCCTTGAGCTTCGCTGCGATGTCCTCGGTGACGAAAAAGGCGTTCGTGAACACGACCGTGTAGATGCCGTGGTCCTCTGCGTAGTCCAGGAGCGGGAAGGTTCCTGTCCTCCGGTCGTAGAAGGCGGCGTCCATGAAGGGCTCGCCGACCATGGCGACGGTCATGTAGCTAGCGCCGAGCGCTGAAGCCTCGCCGATGACCTTTTCGTGCTCGGCAATACCGATCTCGCCTTCCATGGCCTTGCCTGCGCTCACGTAGCAGTCGATGCAGCGGTAGTTGCAGGAGGCGCGTATCGAGGGCGCTATCAGGAGCGGTATCCCCTGCCGCTCCGCTTCGGCGATCTCCTCTTCGGACGGGAGGCCCTTTAGCCTGATCATCTTTTCTCCGCCAGATAGGCAGCGAGGTAGCGGTCGATGCCTTCTGCGAGCGCTCTCGGATAGGCGTAGAGGACGACGAGGTCCTTCTCAGAAGCGCCTGCTGCCTCGAAGATATGCCTGGTCTCTGCGCGGGTTATGCCGTAGCGCGGCAGCTCGTCGGTGGTGAAGAAGCCATGGCAGCAGAACTCCTGCCTGACCAGGTCGCAGAGGGCCCTGCCGTAGATGCGCGACTCCTCGCGGTCTTTCCTGAACCTTCCTGCGAGCCCTGGGTAGCGCCGGGCGTAGAGCACGCCGCCGTTTGCCTGGACGATCCTCGACCTCGAGCATGCGAGCCCGACCATGAGGATGCCCGGTGCCACGCCTGTGCCTGTTGCCATGGCCATCATCGCCGTAGAGGGGACGCCGCGCGGATAAAATTATGATGTCTTATTTTAGCAAATAATATAAATAATGACACATTATAGTCCTCCATGACCAATATCAACAAGCTCGTGCACGCCTACATCGACAACGACATCAGCATCAGGAAGATGCTTTCGGCAAGGCTCATCAATACCAGCTCGCTCGCGAGGAGGATAGCGAAAGAGCAGGGCCTCTCCGGCAGCATGGACGCGGTAATCAGCGCGATACGCAGGTACGATAACCTCCATGTCAAGGAGAAGCGCCAGGCGGAGATCTACAGGCTTCTCAAACAGACGAAGGTGACGACCCGGAACAGGCTCGCGAGCGTCCTCATAGAGAAGAACGGCACGCTCCACGAGGACATCAGGAGGGTCTATACGCTCATCAACTTCGCGGCAGGGGAGATACTCAAGGTCTTCGAGCTCGAGTCCTTCGTCAAGATCATCGTCGACGAGAAGAATGCTGATGCCGTCGCGAAGAGGATGGGCACCGGGAAGGCCCCTGAGACGAGGAAGGGCATCTGCGAGATAACATTGTCGTATCCGGAGAAGGTGACGAAGATGCCCGGCGTGTTCGCCCTGATCTCCCAGGAGCTCGCGAACAACGAGATCAGCATCATCGACTCCATGATCTGCCACTCAGAGCACGTCATCATCCTCGATGCCAGGGACTTCAAGAAGGCGTTCGACGCTATCGACAGGCTGACCGCGTAGGGATGCTCATCTACGAAAAACAGGCCGATGGATTCTAGAAATCGCGCAAGCCTCTCATCGGGACCGTATCCCGCCTTGCCGATGCAACATCCTTCCAGAAGATATAAGTAGCAGCGAAGGCTCTCGATCAGGGAGGTGGGATATATGGAAATCAAGAGAGCAGGATCACAGCCTTCAGCAAAAGGGCCGGCAGAATGGTTCACCGGGACGGTACGCATCGACCCGTTATTTCCCGCACAGAAGCCAGGACGGACAGCAGGAGCCCTCGTCACGTTCGAGCCGGGCGCACGGACCGCGTGGCATACCCATCCTCTCGGACAGACCCTGATCGTGACCTCGGGATGCGGCAGGGTGCAACGCTACGGCGCACCTATCGAGGAGATCAGGCCAGGCGACGTCATCCAGTTCGCTGCCGGCGAGAAGCACTGGCACGGCGCAGGACCGAAGACCGCCATGACACACATCGCCGTCCATGAGGAGCTCGACGGCAAGGCCGCCGACTGGATGGAGAAAGTCAGCGACGAGGAATACAGCAAGGGGCGATCAGAATGAGAGCGACCATACTCAAAGGACCGAGAAAGATCGAAGTAGAGGAGGTCGATGATCCTGTCATCAAGGATCCCCGTGACGCCATCGTGAGAGTGACCTATTCCTGCATCTGCGGCTCCGACCTATGGTACTACCGCGGCATCGTCGAGCGAAAGCCCGGACGGATAGGCCATGAGTTCATGGGCATCGTCGAGGAGGTCGGCAAGGACGTGAAGAGCGTCAAGGTCGGCGACCTAGTCGTCGCCCCCTTCGTCATCTCGGACGGGACGTGCCCCGAATGCAAGATAGGTATGACCACGGCCTGCAGGAACATCGGGCACTGGGGCGCGGACGACAACGACGGCGGCCAGGGAGAGAAGGTCAGGGTGCCCTTCGCGGACGGCACGCTCTATCCCATACCGAAAGACAAGGTCACCGAGAAGATGATGCCGGCATTGCTGCCGCTCTCGGACGTCCTGTGCACAGGTCATCACGCCGCGGTGAGCGGGCGGGTCAGGAAAGGCGCGACGGTCGCCGTCATAGGGGACGGGGCAGTTGGCCTGTGCGCCGTCGCTGCGAGCAGGCGCTTAGGCGCCTCTAGGATATTCCTCGTCAGCACGCATGAGGAC
>JBJKRA010000037.1:0-3244 GCA_046704905.1 Candidatus Woesearchaeota archaeon | reverse complement strand
ACCCCGATGGGGGGCGGTAACGGCATCGCCGGAATATAAATCTCTCTCAAGGAGACGTAGGGAAACGTATATCGGCACAGAAAGACCATTCACCTGTTGAGCCGCCAGAGATGGTAATTGAGCACAGCAGCGAAACCGACCCAGAGGAAATAGGGCAGGAGCAGGAAGAAAGCAGCAATCGAAACGGGATAGAAGAGGAGCATCGTCCAGACGATCGATGCCCAGAGGAGCAGGATGACGACAAAACCTGCCAGGGTCTTCCTTAAGCCGAAGAAGACGAAGGACCACAGCACATTGAGGACAAGCTGGAGGGCGAACACGGCAAGGGCCAGGAAAGCACCCTCCTCCCACACGAGAGAGAGGGCTATCCCCATCAGCAGGTAGAGCAGGGTCCATACGGGCGCGAAGACCCGGTCAGGCGGATTGAAGCCCGGTTTCTTCAGGCGCCGGTACCAGGTAGATACAGAAGAGCGCGTGAAGATGGCGCCGACCCCTCCCGCAAGTTCGCAGACGGCGACGGCGATGAGGAGGGCGATGATGTCCATGGTGCATACGGGGACAGCGCGTTATATAAAGATTTGCCAGGGAGGAACACATGCCTACCTGATAGCGAAATGCGCGCTCGAGCTTCCGTAGGTGAACTTGTAGGCCCCTGCCGGCGCCGGGATGCGTACATAGGAGTCGATCGGCATAGAAAGCTCCTGGCCGCCGCAGTAGCTGACGGTGCCGTCCTCCACATAGATCTCCCGGTCCCAGGTAAAGCCGCCGATGCGAAAGAGGGGCGAGGGAGTGCAGACCACGAGATCGCACATGCTGATGGGAGAGAACTGACCGTCGGCGCATCCGCCGGCCATCCCATCGCCCTTGAATGAGGACGTCGCATAGAGCACCCTCTTCCAGGAGCCGTTCTCCAGGCGGAATAGTTTGAGCGAGGGGTCCGTGCAGGTGCAGGAGAGCATGCCCACATTCACGATGCTGAGCACCACCGGCTGCCCGGGTCCATAGCTATACGCGTCTGCGAAGAGCATGCGGGGATGGACGACCGTGAGGACAAGGCATACGGCGACGAGGACGGAGACGGCGATGAGGATACCTTTCCACATGCGGAGGCACTATTGGAATGAGATATATAAAACATACTGGTCTTCTTAGGCGCCTGCCTCAGGACGGGCCCGAGGGGGAAAGGATCGTCTCACTCCTCGATCCCGAAATCGAGGACGAGCGGCAGATGGTCCGAGACGTCCGTAGCAAGCACCTCGAAACGGTCCACCCTGATCCTTCTATCGACGAAGATATAGTCTATCGCGAACCTCCCGTCCGGGACGGTCGATCTTATGCCGTATTCGGTCGTGAGATTACGGAACTCTTCGTTCATCAGACCGATGCTTTCCGTGTCCGGGAGCAGGTTGAAATCGCCCGCGATGATCGTCGGTATATCCTTCCTTTTGGCCGCCTCGATGACGAACCGGCACTGGGCGAGCGTGCGCTCGCTGTCCTTCTTGTCGCGCGAGTAGAGGCCATGCAGGTTGAGGACCTGCAGCCTTCTCTTGCCGAGGTCAAGCTCGACAATCTCTACGCACCGCGGATGGTCCTCGGTGAAGAAGTCGGTATGGTCCAGCTCCAGCGAATAGCTCTTGTGGTAGAACTCGTTACGGGCATAGGCGATAGGGAATCTGGAAAGGATCTCATTGCCCTGCTCGACGAAGCCGTTGAAATCGTGGTGCACTTTCCCGTCCTTCATGATCCGGTTGGCGACCCACTGCGGCCCGAAGAAGGAATGGGGCATCTTGAGGATGTCCTCTATGACCTTTTTCGATCGGTACTTGCTGTAGACAGAGTCATCGAAGTGCCTCATGAGCTCCTGGAAAGCGACGATATCAGGCTGCTGCCCTCTGATGAAATCCCCGACCTTTTCGGCGTTGTCTATGCGCAGTCCGACATTGAGGCTTATGAGTCTCATCCGCATGAGATGGACAGGGCATGGATATATAAAATTTTTCGGCTTCAGGACGAGACCATCCGGTAATGGATCTCGCTGCCGATGATGATCAGCAGGGCGACCCCGATGATGAGGACCTGGGGGTAGGGAGGCTGGACCAGGGCGTTCTTGAAGAAGGGGAGAAGGATGAGGATCGCGATGATGATGCCGGAAAAGACCTTCGTGTAGACCCTGGTGAAGCGGACGTTGGCGTCGGTGACCTTGACCTTTCTCTGCAGCTGGGGATACATCGCCCACATCCGCGCGCCGTACATGAGGATCAGGCCGAACGCCGTGAGCGCTGCCCAGGCGAGGGTGGCCCCAAGGGAGAAGAGGACATAGAGCGACGAGAGGAAGAGGAGGACGCCGGGGACGCCGGTGAGAAAGGTCATCCTCCTGATGAGCCTAGCCGTGATCGGCCTTCCCATCCATCGCTTTCCCGAAAGGAGCCCCTTGACGTAGGAGGCGTCGCTCAGCCTGCGGTAGTGCTCCCTGATCTTCGTAAAGAGCCAGGCGTAGGCGAGGAAGCTCAAGGCCGCGGCGATGACGCCGAAAACGAGGAAGGAAGCGTTCATAGGGTGTTCTTAGGCAGCCGGATTTATAAGGTTTTAGGCGACTTGGGACATCTCTCGAAGAAAGGTTTATATACCAATTGATACTAATTGGTATCATGGCGATGCAGATCAATGTCAGGTTTCCGGATAGGATGCTTGCCTCTGTCCGAGCCTATGCAGAGAAGCATGGCTACGGGTCCGTGCAGGACTTCATCAAGGAGACGATCAGGGAGAAGCTCTACGACGAGCCGAAGATGACCCCTTATGAGCTTGCTGCCGTGAGAAAGCTTGCGCAGGTGAGCGAGGAGAAGGGGCTGTACGGCACGGAAAAGGAGCTCTTCCGCAAGCTTAAGGGAAAGAAGTGACGGGGAATTTTTCCTTCAAAAAAGCCTCCTGACAACGCCTTTTTCCGCGTCCACTTCTACTTCTTCGTTGTCCTTGAGGACCTTGGTTGCTATCTTGGTAGTGACGATGCAAGGAATCTTGAGCTCTCTCGCGACGATCGCGGCGTGGCTGGTCAGCCCGCCTTCGTCGGTTATGATGGCACCTGCTCTCTGGCAGGCGGCCATTATCTCCGGTCCCGTGGTCGCGGCTACCAGGATATCGCCTTTCTCTACTTTGCTGATCTCTTCTTCTACGTTCTTTGAGAAGACCGTGCGGAGGACTTTGACTTTCCCTTTGTAGATACCTTTCGAGACGCCCATCCCTTTGA
>JBJKRA010000036.1:0-7815 GCA_046704905.1 Candidatus Woesearchaeota archaeon | reverse complement strand
TATCGATGGCAATCTCTTGCCTGTTGAAATCGGTGACCCCTGCGGGAAGGACCTGGTCGCCGGGTGCGGCATCCTTTGCCTCGAGGACCTTGACCTCTTTCCCGTTGTCCGCCGCGAGGAGCATGCCTTCGCTCCTCTCGCCGCGCAGCACCGCGTGCTTGAGGTTGGCCACGATCACGATGCGCTTTCCGAGGAGCTCTTCTTTGGCGTAATAGGGCTTGAGCCCTGCGACGAGCTGGCGCTTTTCGCTCCCCACATCCAGCTGGAGCTTGTAGAGCTTGTCCGCGTTCGGATGGTCTGTGATCCCCTTGATCTCCGCAACGCGGAGGTCGAGGGGGAAGGCGTGCTGTTCTTCGGTCTTTTCTTCTTTGTTCTGCAATGTGATCTCCTCGATCTTTTCCAGTAGGATCCTCGCGTTGCCGAGGACGTGCTCGCCGAAAGGCTTGGCGTCAGCGAAGGTGAGCGGCTTGACATTGAGCTGCTTCTCTATCGCCGCTGCGCGGATGGGCATGATCGGCTTGATCGCTATGGTGAGGTACTTGGCGATGGAGGCGCAGACGCTGAGGACCTCCTGCGCCGCCGCCTCGTCCTCCTTGATGAGCTTCCATGGCTCGTGCTCCTGGAAGTACTTATTGCCAAGCGCCCCTATCCTCAAGATGTCCTGGACGACCTCGCGGAAGGCGTAGCGCGCGTACTTCTCCTTGATGCCCTCCATAAGCGCCCCGACCTCTTCCAGGATCGCCTGCTCGCCGACCGCCAGGACCTTCCCCTCGAAGTACTTCTCCGAGAAGGAGAGCGTCCTGTAGAGGAAATTGAAGACGCTGGCGTTGAGCTCGTTGTTGATCCTTTTCACGAAGTCCTTGAAGTCGAGGTCGATATCCTCGACGGCGTGGGTGAGGTTGGC
The DNA here is from genome assembly GCA_046704905.1 of Candidatus Woesearchaeota archaeon. Lineage (GTDB taxonomy): Archaea > Nanobdellota > Nanobdellia > Woesearchaeales > JAWAQC01 > JAWAQC01. The sequence continues at coordinate 6,911 of JBJKRA010000036.1, read as the reverse complement.
CGCATAGTAGTAGCGGAGCAGCTCCGGGTCCACCAGGTCCGCCATCTCCTTCGCCGTCAGGAATGTGCCTCTGGACTTGCTCATCTTCTCGTTGTTGACCTTGAGGAAGCCATGGACGAGGATGTCCTTTGGGAGCGAGAATCCCGCCTCCATGAGCATCGCCGGCCAGAAGAGGAAGTGGAAGTAGATGATGTCTTTCCCGATGACGTGGATGATCCTTGCGTTGTCGTCGTTCCAGTAATCCTCTACCTTCCCGCCGTGCTTTTTCACGTAGTTCGCGGTGCTCGAGATGTAACCTATGGGCGCGTCGAGCCAGACGTAGTAGTACTTGTCCTCCTCGCCCGGTATCCGAAAGCCGAAGTAGGGACCGTCGCGTGAGATGTCCCAGTCCTGCAATCCTTCTTTGATCCAGTTCCTGAGGTAGTTGACGATCTCAGGCTGGAGGCTCCTGTTGCCGGTGAGCCAGGTCTCGAGCTTGCCGGATAATTCCGAGAGCCTGAAGAAGTAGTGCATGGAAGCCTTCCTGATCGGCGCCTTGCCGCTGACGGTGGAATACGGCTTGATGAGATCGGTCGGCTTGTACGTCGCGTTGCACCTCTCGCAGACATCGCCGTACTGGTCCTCTGCGCCGCACTTGGGGCAGGTGCCCTTGACGTAGCGGTCGGGCAGGAACCTCTTTGCCTCGGGATCGTAGAAATTCTCGACCTCCTTGGTGTAGATGAGGCCCTTTTCCTTGAGCCTTCCGAAGATGAGGTCGGCGTAGCGCTTGTTCTCTTCGCTGTTGGTCGAGTAGTAGCTATCGAAGGCGATGTGATAGAGCGCGAAATCCTCCTGATGCTCCTTGTGGTACTTCTCGATGAGCTTTTCGGGAGGGATGCCGAGCTTATGCGCGTTGATCTCGATAGGCGTGCCGTGGGTGTCGTCCGCGCAGCAGTAGATGGCGTCAAGGCCCATGAGCCTGTAGAAGCGGACAAGGATGTCGGTCTGGATATACTCGACCAGATGGCCTATGTGGATGCTGCCGTTCGCGTACGGAAGGGCGCTCGTGACGAGGATTTTCTGTGCCATGTCGATTATGGAGCTTTTCCCCTTTTTTAAATCTTGTTGCCTGTCTTATGATAGACCGCGACGTTCTTGTCCGCGAAGGCCTCTTCCAGCTCGAAATTGCTGTATTTTTCCTTATAATGTTCTAAACGTCTTGGTTTGAGGGCCGGTAAGAGGATGAGCTTGGCGTTCTCCTTGGCGTTCTCCATGAAGAAGGGTATGAACCGCTCGAAGAGGGAAGGGGAGTGATACAGATACATCACATCTGCTTTCTCGAAGGGTGTTGGGAGATCCGCGTAGTCTGCAAGCTGAAAAATATCCCCTTTTACATAGGTTGGTGCCTGTTCCTGCTGGACGGCCCCCATGACTCTGCCTACTATAGCATTTTCTTCCGCTACCCTCAACAGATAGCGATCCTGTTCAATCCCTCCTGTTTTCATGCCAGCGAGGGCTGCTGCAAGCGACGGAACGCCTTCTCCTGTCCCGATTTCCAAGAAACTTGGGACTGTGACGTAGCTGCTCCGTATCTTCGCGAAGAGCTCGACCATATCGTGCACCGTAAATAGGTTATAGGACGGGAACTGGTTGTTCGGCTCGTATTGCTTCTGCCTTGCGCCTTCCACAAGCCGATCCAAAGACTTGTTGGCTATATAGTTGATTATGTTCGCCTTACGGAAAAGATCCTCTTCCATGGCCCTTCTTAAGAGACGCAAGTATATAAACCTTTCGCATTTTAATCACTATTTAGTGGTCACAATACGAACCAAACCTTTATATCCCCTCTCCTGCCGCCCGCAGGCCATGACCCTTCTCGCTGACCTCGCGTCGTTCTTCGGCGTGCTCATGGCGTTCTCGAACTTTCCCCAGGCATGGCACATCTGGAGGCGCAAGAGCGCAAAAGACATCTCTTTCGTGACATATCTGCTCTTCTCCTTAGGGAGCATCGTCTGGCTCCTGTATGGCATCGAGCTGCAGAACGGTCCTCTTATCGTCAGCTATCTCATCGGGTCGGTCAGCGCGCTTGCCGTGCTCGTCGCTTGGTATCGCTATCACTGAACGAATTTCCCGTTGAAGGCGAAGGAAGATACGGGCTCGCGGACAGAAGGACGTTCCCTGCCCTGATTGAACTCGGAGAGGTCCTCGACCTTTCCCGGACGGCCCACGGCGACCACCGCCTCCACTGCGAAGCCGTCAGGGACGCCTGCCGCCGATCTCGCCGCGTCGTGGTCGAAACCTGCCATCGCGTGCACGACAAGACCCATCTTCTGCCCCTGGAGGGCAAGGCTCATCCAGGCCGCTCCTGCGTCGAAAGAATGGGTGATGAGCTTTTGCCCGCCTTTCTCCTCAGCGGATGCGATGAGAACCAATGCGCCCGCTTCCTTTGCCCATTCACGGTTGCGCGGGTTCAGGGCGGAAAGCAGCCCGTCCCAGCCCTCTTCTCCTCTGATCGCATACACGAACCGCCAGGGCTGGGAGTTCGCCGAGGAAGGCGCCCAGCGCGCCGCCTCAAGCAGCGTCAAGACAATCTCCTCATCGAGTGGCTCACCGGAGAGGGCGCGCGGCGACCATCTGAGCAGGAACTGCTTATCGATGGGATGATCCGGCTTCCTTATGTCGAGTATCTCTTCCTTCTCCATCTTCATCACTTCTTCGTGCCTGCGAGGAGCGCGTCCGCAGCCTCTTCCATACGGCGTTCGAATGTATCCTTCTTCTCGCCCTCCTTCCGGTCGTCCATGAGGGCCTGCATCATCCTGATCGTCAGCTCGGTCTCCTTGTCTGCGGCGAGGCCGAGGTCCTTTATCTTCCCGATGTGCTCGGCGATGACCTCGCGCTCGAGCGCCTCCTTGTCGTGCACCCGCACCTTGACCTCCTCGAGCACGGCCGTCTGAAGCTTCGCGGTGTTCCTCATCACCATGTAGGCGCCCCCGGCGTCGATCCTGTCCATGAGCTCCTGGAGACGTAGGTCCTGGATACGGCCGGCGCACAATCTCCCGTGGAGGCGGATGAGCACGATCTTATCCTTCCAGTCGCCCTCCTCTATCCTCTTGTCCAGCTCCTGGCGGACGCTCTCCGGGGTCTTGCCGTCGCAGTCAATCGCAAGGGGTACAACCTCCTTGAGCTCGATCCTGTGCCTGGTCACCTTGCCGTCGTCGTACTCCATGTAGCTGCCTGCGCGCAGCTCCTCGAGCTCGGAGAAGCTGTTCGGGAACGTCGGTCCGGGATAGACGACGTTCCGGTAGCCTTCGGCGTTGAAATCCTTCCTGATGTGGACATGGCCGCCTGCGTAGTAGAGGAAGCCCTTGGGAAGCATGCTGACCGCCATGCCTTCCATCGTGCCCTTGTCCTTGGGCTTGAGTTCGTCGATCGAGGTGTGGAAGAGGAAGATCTTTTCTCCCGGCTCCCTCTCTAGGTCCTCGACGGCCAACGCCTCGTAGTATTCCTTGTCGAGCATGCCGCGCCTGCCGAGGATGCCGGTGATCTTCACGCCGGTCTTCTCGTCCACCGTGAAGGAGAGGTGCACCCTGCCGTCCTTGACGGTGCCGCGCATGACATTCCTGAACAGGCCGGCCTCCTCGAGGACATCGAGCATGGTCCTGCCGCTTGGCGAGTAGTCATGGCTGCCGGCGACCATGTAGACAGGGATGCCTGCCTTCCTGACCTTGCGGAAGAGGATCGTCGCCTCCTTGAGCACGTCCAGCGGCGGGATCGAGGTGTTGAAGAGGTCGCCTGCTATAATGACGAAGTCGGGCGGGTTCTTCAGGATGTCCTCTATCACCCTGCTGAACGAGGCGAGATTGAGCGCCTTCATCTTGTCGTCGCGCCAGCCGCCGAGATGGCAGTCGGCAAGATGGATGAATCGCATTTTAGAGGATCTTGACCCGGCCTGGCCTTATCTGGTAGAGGTCGCCTTCGCGGAGCATGGCATCGATCATCCGTTCGGTATCGGGCTTGGCTATCGTCTTGATTACCTGGTCGATGTCCGCGCCGTCGCCCTTGTCGAGCTTTGCGATCGCCTGCATGACCTCCTGCTGCGGGGTGGTGCCCTCGGCGAGCTCCTCTTCCATGCCGTCGCCCATGACCTCCTCCGTGACCGCGGTCATGACCGTATCCCCTGCCGTTTCTGCGAGTCCCTGCGCAGGAACCGCCGGCCGGGGGGCAGGCGCCTCCTTCTCGAGCAGCTCGAGGACCTTCTTCCTGACGGCGAGCCAGCCCTTGTCCCTGATGGCCTTGACGATCTCAGGGATGATGTACTTGCTCTGGTTGTACTCCCGCACGCGGCCGATGACGATCACCGGCTGGCCGACCTCGACCGAGGCGAACCAGGGGTCCTCCTCGAAGCTCATGGCCATGATGCTGCCCGTCCCGTCCTCGACCTGGATGCGTCGCGGGGCGCCCGGACCCCTATCCTCCTTGCTGACCACGGCGCCGATCAGGTTGACCCTGCTGACCTTCCGATCGCGGATCAGCTGGAAGTTCGGCTCGAGCTCTCCGCTGGTCTTGACATAGGGCGCCGCAAGCACCTCGTTGATGCTGACGATATAGGCAGTGCTTCGCTCGACCATCGCGGAGCGCAGTAAACCCCTATACCTTATATATCTTTTCTTGCGCAGAGGATTCCTGCTTTGGACGCATCCGGAAAATTTCCGGACGTTTTCATCACTGACAGAAAGGACGGCCAGACGCGCTTTTGTTATACTATTCCGGCAAAGTCGGCGATTCTTCATACCGCCTTAGCGTGAGTTGTCGGTACTTGTCTTACATTGTAAAAAAAGCTATTTCTTCGAGCAGCAAAAAACTTATTAACCTCATGGGAGAGGCGAATAGGCAGGGGTGAGCACCACTTTGAAGTTCGGTTCCATACTATCCAGCAACAACGATGGCCACCAAGGCCTTGCAGCGATGCAGAAAAAGATCAGGTTCTCCTTCTCCCTTGTCAAGGAGGAGCTCGAAGAGCACCTCGATTCCATCAACGAGAACACGAACGAAATCCAGTATACGACCGAGCAGCTCTTCGAGCTGACGAGGAAGGTCGACAAGCTCATGCAGCGCATGGACGAGATGGAGCTGATGCTGCGCGGCCCGCAGGAGGAGATGCCTGCAGCGGACTACGAGGTGCCGCTCTTCCACGAGCTCTCGAGCCAGGAGCGGGAGGTGTTCCTGGAGCTCTATCACGGCGCGGCGAAGACCTACCGTGAGTTGGCGATGCGGCTTGCGCTCACCGAGGAGACGATCAGGAAGGTCCTGCTCGACCTCATCACGAAGGGGCTCCCGCTGGTGAAGCGCTACGTGAAAAAGAGCATCGTCATCGAGCTCGATCCGCAGTTCAAGCGCTGCCAGCAGCGCGACAACCTGATGGCGCTCGACCAAGAGCTTCTCGCCCATTCCACGAACTGAAGGGATCATTCCTGTCAGGGGGAAGCGTCCATCGCTTCTCCCACCCCTTTTCCCATGGCAACCCTCCCCGTCGACCGGATCCTGTCCTTCCCGCCTGAGACGCTGCAGCAGCACGCGGTCAAGCTGATCCTGATATCCGATGAGGCCTCGGTCAGGGCTCTCTCGGCGGCATCTACGCTCCCTTCGGAAGTGCCTGCTTCTTATGCCGTGCTCCTTACGCATCCGGCGCTCGGGCTGGTCAGGCAGGGATTCGGCTCGGGGCCCTTCGCAGCAGGGATCGTTGCGGAACGCATACTCTCCCTTGTCCCCGGCTCAAGGCTCCTCGTCGCGTTCGAGGAGGAACGGGCGAAGACGCTCCTTTCCGTGCCGCCGTTCATGCTGGTCGCGGCGCTTGTCGCGCTGCCCGAGAGGATCGCGCTGGAAGAGAGTACGGACGTGGCCCTCGAGAGATGGGACGCGCGGCTGCTGCCCTGACGCTACTCCTTTCGCTTGAACATCTTCTCCAGGTCGTAGCGGGAGAAACGAATCGTCGTAGGACGGCCGTGCGGGCAGGAGTAGGGGAAATCAGGCACGCTCATCTGGTCAAGGAGGTCGTGCATCTGGGCCATGGTCAGCTCGTCACCCGCCTTGACCGCAGCCTTGCAGGCCATGGTCGCGACCGCGCGCTGCACCTTCTCCCCTGCCGCCTTCGCGCTGCCGGCGCCGAGGAGCTCGAGGAAGGTCTCAGTGGTGATTCTGCCTGCCAGCTGGGGGGCTTCGCGCACGATGACGCTTCGCTCGCCCATGTCCTGGAAGGAGAAGCCCATCGTCTCGAGGAGGGGCCGCTGCTCCGCGAAACTGTGCCAGTCGACGGCAGGGAGCTCAATGAGCAGGGGCGCAAGCAGGCGCTGGCGCGCGACGGCCTTCTCTTCGTATGCCTTCGAGAACCGTTCGAAGAGGATGCGCTCGTGCGCGGCGTGCTGGTCGATGATCAGCAGGCCTTTCGCATCCTCCACGATGATATAGGTGCGGTCGACCTGGCCGAGGATGCGGCGCCTCTCTTTCCGGCTTTCCGCCTTTTCCTCTGCGTGCTCGGCGACGAGCATGCGCTGCCCGTGCGCTTCTAAGCGGTAATGGCCTGGCTTCCTCCCTGCGACGGACCTCTGCGGCCCGCTCCTCTCAAACGCCTGCTGGATGTCCTTTTCGCGTACCCCTGGCAGGACGTCCTCTGTCCTGAGGCTTTCGCGCACGGCGTGGACGATCGCGCCGAAAAGCGCGGACTCGCCTGCAATCTTGACCGTGGTCTTGGCCGGATGGACGTTGACGTCCAGGCTGTCCGGAGCGAGATGGAGCAGGAGGAGGAAGAGGGGATGGCGGCCGTGGAAGAGCAGGCTCTGGTAGCCCTCATAGACGGCTTTCGAGAGGACCGGGCTCCTGACATAGCGGCGGTTGATGAAGATGCTCTGGCGGTTCCGGTCGGTCCTGGTGAAGGA
>JBJKRA010000035.1:0-6264 GCA_046704905.1 Candidatus Woesearchaeota archaeon | reverse complement strand
GCTTGAGATGACGCTGGAGGAGGCGTTGGTGCCTGACTCGTAGCGCAGGCTCAGGGAGATGGGGTAGAGGCCAGGGTTGGCGTTGACGTCCGCCGCAACCCTATAGGAGAGCGTGGTCTGCTGGCCGACGCCGAGGCTCTTGATGTAGCGGACGTTGTCGGAGTCGACCGGGAGGATGACGCCCGTCGGCTCGGTCCAGGAGAACACGAGGTTCTGGAGCGGTGCGCTGCCGACGTTGGCGATGGTGAAGTTGAGGGGCTCGACCGTGCCCGGCGAGAGCTTCGCGGTGCTGACGTTGAGTATCTGCACGTAGGCCTTGTTCTCGACGTCGATGGAGAAGGTCTGGCTGATCACCGCGCCGTTGTTCGTGCTGTACTCGAGCTTGAGGGGGTAGGACTGGCCGAGCGCCGCCTCGTTGATCTTGAGTGTGTAGGCGATGTTGACCGCGTTGTTGCCGGTCTGGTAGGCGCCTATGCTCGAGATGGTCTGGGTGCTGTTGCCGTTGACGACCGTGAAGGGATAGTCCTGGACGAGGTTGAGCCTGATGTTGCTGATCGCGCCGCCCCCCGAGTTCTGGAGCTGGAAGCGCACCGTCACCGTGTCGCCGGCCCTTGCGGGATTGGGGTCCTGGTTGAGCATGCTGATCGTCAGCTGCGACCCTGTCGTGCTGCTGGCCGCATGCACGCTCCCTGCAGCGAGCGAGCAGAGCAGGGCAGCGACAATCATAAGGGTAAGGAATCCGATATATCTTCTCATAGTGCATCACGCTCCGTGTATGATCTTTCCGTCCTGTATCTGGACATTCCGTTTCGCATGCCTGGCGAGCTTGAGGTCATGCGTGACCATGATGATGGTCTTCCCCTCCTCGTGCCAGAGCCTCTCGAGGAGCGAGAGGACCTCTGCACCGGCCTTGGAATCGAGATTGCCGGTCGGCTCGTCCGCGAGAATCACCTCAGGGTCGTTGGCGAGGGCTCTGGCCACGGCCACGCGCTGCTGCTGGCCGCCGGAGAGCTGGCTGGGGAGATGGAACATGCGTTCATGGAGACCGACGAGGGTGAGGAGCTCTGTCGCACGCTCCTCAGCCTCGCTCCCGTCCATCTCCTGGAACTCGAGGGGGAGCATGACGTTCTGCAGGGCCGTGAGGTTGGTGATGAGGTGGAACTGCTGGAAGATGAAGCCGATCTTCTTCCCCCTTACCTGGGCGAGCTCCGATTCGCGCATCCTGGCGATGTCCTTCCCGTCGAGCGTGATGACCCCCTGCGTAGGGAGATCGAGACAGCCGACGAGGTTCATGAGCGTGCTCTTCCCCGAGCCGCTCGTGCCGATGATGGCGACGAACTCGCCAGTGTTTATCGTGAGGGTGATGCCGCGCAGGGCCTGGACCACCACTTCCCCCATAGGATAGACCTTCCAGACATCCTCCAGGGTGATTATGGGTTTGGCCATGGTCAGCGGGCAGGGGGTGGCGGCAGCCCTGGCTGGTCATCCCGTAGGAAGAACTGATGGAAGCCGTTCGCAAAGCCCGACCTCGCGACGACGACCATCCTGCCGCGGCTCCCGTTGCCCTCAGGGGACATGGGCCGGAAACCGTTGACGAAGGCCGTCTGGCTGGTCACGAGTATCCTGCCGTCGGTCACGTCTATAAGATAGAAGTACTGGACAGAGTCGTTGCCGAAGGTGACATCGGTCACGTTCGTCTCGGCGCCGTCATGCATCACGGTGCGCACGCGGTTGGAGGACCAGAAGCTGAGGTTCCCAATGTCCACGCCCCTCGCCTCCAGGTCCTTGACCGCGATATCCCTGGCGAGCGCCGTCTGGGGGCCTGCGGCCATCTCGGAGGAGAGATGGGCCTCGCGCGCGCGGAAGAGCCCCAGCAGGATGATCACCGCGAAGAGCACGATGAAGACTATGGCAAGGATCTTCCATACGTCCTTTTTGCGCTTCATGCGGATGAGAGAGGGCTGAAACCCTAGATATAACTTGCGGGTAATAGTTTCATTTTTCTGAAACCACTTTCCCGTACAATGGAAACGTTTATGAACCTCCTGCTCTTCCTTCCCGGCATGAAGAAGTACTTCCGGATACTGCTCGCCCTGGTGCTGCTGCTCTCGGCCATCTTCATCCTCGTCGCGATACTGTTCGTGCCGCAGCCGATGCAGATCGTGCTGGAGACGGGACAGGAGGTCGTCACGAGCAACTCCAGCTACTTCTCGATCACGAACGCCATCTTCCTCATCGTCGCCTCCTCCGTGATAGGAGCATCGATCACGTACCTCTTCTACAACGCAGACCGCGACATGATGGCCAGGGTGCTGCCGAGGAGGGTCGCTTCCGCACGCTACAACGCCCTGCTGCCGCTGCTCAAGACGGACGAGCAGCGGGTCGTCAAGATGCTGCGCGACCGCAAGGGCGCGATGCTCCAGAACGAGCTCGTGCTCTCCCTCGGCCTGTCGAAGGTGAAGGTGACGCGCGTGCTCGCGTCGCTGGAGAGGAAGGGCATCATCGCGCGGGAGCGCCACGGCCTGACGAACCGCGTGCGGTTCCTGGAGGATGGCGTCTCCTAGACTATCCTGAAGGACGCGCTCCTGCCGTCCGCGCTGAACCTATAGACGCCTGCTATCGCGTCCCTTCTCTGGAAATAGGGCATGGCCGACCCTCCGCAGCCCGTCACCATGCCCAGGGGCTCATACACCGTCCCGTCCCAGACAAGACCCGCGGTCTCCAGGTGAGGAAGGTATCCTCTGCACATGACGGCATCGCAGGGCATGCCGTAAGAGGGGCGGCCGTCGATGCAGGCGCTGCCGTAAGGGGCACGGAAAGGCACCGCCTCCCAGCCGTCTCCAGCCTTCCTCTCCAGGGCGACGGCCGGACCCTGGCAGGTGCAGTCCTGAAGGGAGATGGCTGTCCATGTAAGGTTCACCGATGCGCCCTGCGCGTAGGCAGGAAGGTCAGTCCTTACGGCGATGATGCCGCCTGAGGAGGCCAGCATGGTCCCTGCTCCGATGAGGAGGAGGACAGCAGCGAGGAAGAGCGCTCTCATGAGCGCCTGCAGAGACCGTCCGGGATATAAACAGGCATGCCATAATGAGGCAGAGGCCTTACGATGCGCGTGCCCTGAAGCTTGGCTGCGGGATCACTACAGGCTGCTGCGTCGTGGTCGTGGTGGTCGAGGCGGTGGTCGTCGTCTGGAGAGCCTGGCCGTCCCCTTCCTGCACAGGTGCCGCCGTGGTCGTGGTGGCGACAGGAAGTGTGGTCGTCGTGACGCTTACCTTGTCGGGCAGCAGGAGCGCGCCGCTGTGCGTCCCGGGGAGAGGCGCCTGCGTCTGCATGACGAGCAGGCCGCTCGCGATGACGCTTATGGCGACGATGAAGAAGAGGATCATCGCGAAGCCGACCGTCATGCGCAATCTCTTGAATCTCATCGGAAATCGAACGCCTCCTCGTGTATCTGGTCCATGGGCACCCCGCCGGCGCGCAGCGCCGCGATCAGGCCCTCCTTGAAGGCCGTCGGGCCGCAGAGGAAGAACTCCTTCGCAGGGAGCCCCTTGTTGACCGCGGTCATGCGCTCGAGCGTGAGACGCCCGAGCCTCCCCGATTCCCAGGGGATGAAGGAGAAGCGCGGGTTCTTCTGCGCGAGCTCCTCGAAGATGTAGTAGCCGATGAGATCAGACTCTTTCCTTGCGGTGTAGTAGAGATAGACCCTACCCCTGATGCGCTCCCCTTCCTCCAGGTCCTGGGCGATGCCGAGGAAGGGCGTGACGCCTATGCCTGCTGCGATCCAGACCTGGTCCCGGCCCGAATGGTCGTCGTAGTTGAACCTGCCGTAGGGGCCCTCGAGCGAGACCTTGTCCCCCGGCTTGAGATGCTCCATCAGCGAGGTGTAGTCGCCGAGCCTCTTTACGATGATGACTATCGCCTCGGCGTTGGACTTCGACGCGATGGAGAAAGGGTGCGACTCGCCCGAGAGGCGCTCGTTGTAGAAGCGCACGAAGACGAACTGGCCCGCCTTGTAGGGGAGGGGCTTGTGCTCCGGCGCCATGGCTATCTCGAAGTGGTCGCCGTAGGTGCGGACCTTGGCGACCCGGTAGACCGCGTTCTTGAGGAAGCGGCCCTTGATGAAGAGGCTGTAGGCGAAGGCGGCAAGACCGATGGAGGAGACGGCCCCGACGTACCAGTAGTAGCCTGAGAAGATATTGTCCTGGGAGACGCTGCCCCGCACGAGGAAAACGTGCAGCACCGCGAAGAGGAACACGAGGCCGAGGAACTCGTGCGTGAACTTCCAGCGGTGGTACTTCATCCTCGAGAAGAGGGTGATGAAGATGAGCACGATCAGGCCCATGAGGGCGATGATGCCGAAGTCGACGGACCAGTAGCCGCTGGGAAGGAGGTAGATCGCGGCGAGGTCTATCTGGTTCGGGATGAACTTGAGCACGAGGAAGATAGGATGGGCGAGGAGGAGGATCAGCGCCGTGCCGCCGAGGATGCCGTGGGTGATGTAGACCTTGTCCAGGCCCCCGAAGACGTCCTCGATCCAGGAGATCCTCGTCGAGAGGACGAAGGTGAGGGCGAACAGGGTCATGCCCACGAGCCCGAAGAGCTCGCCGAAGCTATGGACGGCGTTGCCGTACGTGGAGAACTCCGCGGCGCCGCGTCCGAGGAGGAACCAGAGCATGACCGGTACTGCGGAAATCGCGACGATCGCGAGCCAGCCTGCGACGGTCTTGCCTTTCATGGCCGTCCTGCCTCCAGCAACGCCTCGAAGCCGTTGAGATATTCCATCCTGCCGTCGGCCGAGGCTATGAGCGCCCTGATACGGGCATCGCCTCCGAGCAGCGCAGCCCGTCCCTCTTTCTCGAGGACGAAGAGCGCGGTCGCGTAGAGGTCGGCCTCTGCGAGCGTAGGGGCGACGACGCTGACGGATGCCGCGCCCTTCGCGTTGACGATATGGCTGTTGTCAAAGCTCCCCCTGTACTGCAGGTAGTCGCCGGAGGTCGCTATGGCCCGGTCCTTTAGCCGGAGGGTGCAGAGGACATCCTCCTCTTTGCGGGGATGCTGGATGTCGATGAGCTGCGCATGGTCGCCGAAGAGGACGAGGTCGCCGCGCGCGTCGACGATGCCTTGGGAGGCGCCCTCTTCCTGGAGGGTATCGGCGATGCGGTCGCCGATGTAGCCCTTGGCCACGCTTCCCAGGTCGATGAGGACGTCGTCGTGGAGGAGCTCGACCGTGCTGCCCCTGATCCTGACGTCGCGGAAGGTGCAGGAGAGCTGCGGGAGAGGCAGGCCCCGCTTCCTCGCGAGGAAACCCCTGCCGAGGGTTATGTCGTAGGCGCCCCCTGTCCTTTGGGCCATGGCAAGGGCCATGCCGAGCACCTCGAGCATCGCGGCGGAGACCCTCATCCTGCGTCTCCTGTTGAGGAGGGAGAGCTCGCTGTCCGGATCATAGAAGTTGAACACCTTCTGCAGGCGCAGGCCCGTGCGGTAGGCGTCCTCCAGGACAGGCTCCGCGATACGGGAGTCCGCACCGTAGAGGACTATGCCGAGCGTCCCGCCGAACAGCGGCCTTTCGAGGGAGGTTTCTGCAAGGGCCATCGCGCTTCCACTTTTTCCTGCACGCAGAGCCCGCGCTCCCACTTTTTAAAACTAGTGATACATGGGTCCAGAGGTGCCCGTCCTTTCAGCGCGTCCAGTAGGGGAAGACGCAGACAGGCCGGTCGCCGTCGCCGCGCGAGGCGAGGAGATCCCTACCTTTCCCGGAGTAGAGGACCATGGCCTGCATGAGGACATCGCCTGTCCCTGCGTCCAGGACGAAGGTGCGCTGTACCGTGCCGTTGGCCAGGCAGACGCTCATGGCCTCTACCCTCGTCCCGTTCCAGTCGAGCAGCCTGACGCGGGGGTCGGCGCTGAAGTTGTAGGCAGAGATGCTCTCGCCGGTCGCGGAAAGGATCGAGGAGACCTCGCTCTCTGCCATGGAGCGTTCCGCATCGGTGAGCGCGCGGCTGTCCGGATGGATGTACTCATGTATGATGCCGACGACGACGATCGCGACGAACAGCAGCACGACGAGGGCCGAGCCCGCCCAGAGGATCCTTTTCTTGCGCGTCTTCCTGTGATGATGCGTACGGTGCTCCATGATCGCCTCACCCTCCTGCCGGGGTCCCTTCACCGGCCGTGCCGAAGAGGGGCCTGCCCAGCGTGTAGATACCATACGTTATGAAATAGGCGCTCGCGAGGTCTATGGAGTAGTGCACGTGCATGAGGAGGACG
>JBJKRA010000034.1:0-3147 GCA_046704905.1 Candidatus Woesearchaeota archaeon | reverse complement strand
GCCGAGAAGCGCACTCTCCAAGCTGCACGCGGACATCGGCTTCCACCTGCGAAAGAAAAGATGAAGTCCTTTGCGGCATCGCATGGAGCTTCCTGCATTGTCCTCGCCGGAAGCGAGGGGAGATAGTGAAAATGGTCTATGGGAATTTCTTGGGCGCTGCCGTCGTGGCGGCGATAAACCTTGTGCTGCTGGATACCGTCGGATACAGGAAACTGCCCCGCATCTGGCTCGTGGTACTGAACGTCGTCCTGGACCTGCTGATAATCCTGTTCATGGCCTTCGCGTTCAAGGGGTGATCAGAGCCTCATGAGGGTCCTCATCACCGGGGCGAGCGGCGGGATCGGCCTGTCGCTCGCAAGGCTCTTCGCAAAGGGCGGCCATGAGCTCGTCCTCGTCTCGAGGTCTGAGGAACGGCTGGTCGCCGCGGCAAAAGGGTTGGCCCCTGCAAAGGCGGTCGTGATGCCCGAGGACCTCTCGGTCCCGGGCGCCGCAGGACGGATCGTCTCGCGCCTGGAGGAAGCAAAGCTCCCTGTCGATATCCTCGTCAACAACGCCGGCTTCGGCGACAGGGGAGCCCTCGCATCGGAGGACCCTGCAGCGGTATCCGGCATGGTGCAGGTCAACGCTCTCGGGCTCACCGAGCTGACGAGAGCGCTGCTGCCTGGGATGCTCGCACGGAAGAAGGGGATGGTGCTCAACGTCGCATCGACTGCAGCGTTCCAGCCAGGGCCGTACATGGCGGTCTACTACGCGACGAAGTCCTACGTGCTGTCGCTCTCTCTCGCGCTCGCGAAAGAGCTTCAAGGTTCGGGCGTCACCGTGACCGCGCTCTGCCCAGGACCGACGAGGACGCGTTTCCAGGAGCGGGCAGGGATGGCGGATACGAAGATGTTCCGCTACGGGACGATGGATCCGGACGCCGTGGCGCTCGCCGCCTACAGGGGGCTCATGGAAGGGAGGAGGCTGGTGATCCCCGGCGTAGCGAACAGGATCACCGCATGCCTCGTCCGCTTCGCGCCGAGGGGATTGGTGCTCTCCGCGGTCGCGCGGCTCCAGCGCTAGATGTGCTTCGCCCTGTAGGCGAGCACGTCCTTTACCATGTGGAACTCTATGAGATTGGAGACCTGATGCTGCAACGTCCCTACACCGCCGAAGTAGACGACCAGGTCGGACTTCGCGAGCATCCTCCTCTTCACGAGCTCGACGGTGATCGTGCGTATGACGGTCCTGTCCGGGAGCTTCCTGATGAGGACCGGCTCGACGCCCCACACCATCTTCAGCTGCCTTTCCACCGCCGGGTTGTCGGTGACGGCGATGATGGGCTTGGTCAGACGGAACCGCGAGACGAGGCGCGCGGAGAACCCCGAACGGGTGATGCAGACGGCCTTCGTCGCGCCTGTCCGCTGCGCGAGACGGTAGGCGCTCTTGCTCATCTCCTCGCTGATGCCGCCGGGATAGCCGAGGTCTACCTTGTTCTCCACCTCCTTCTCCGCCTCCGCGGCGATGCGGTGCATGGTCTCGACGGCACGCACGGGATGCCTGCCCGATGCGGTCTCGCCTGAAAGCATCACGGTGTCCGCGCCGTCGAGCACGGCGTTCGCGACATCACTGACCTCGGCCCTGGTCGGGATGGCGTTCTCAATCATGGTCTCGAGCATCTGCGTCGCCACGATCGCGATCTTCCCTGCGCGGTTGCATTTCTCGACGATGCGCTTCTGGATGATAGGTATCCTCTCCTGCTCTATCTCGACGCCGAGGTCGCCGCGCGCGACCATGATGCCGTCGCTCTCCTCGATGATCCCGTCGATGTTCGCCACGCCCTGCCAGTTCTCGATCTTGGAGATGATGGCTATGCCGCTCCTGCCGAGCAGCCTTCTCAGCTGGAGCACGTCCTCCCTGTCGCGGACGAAGGAGAGAGCGACGAAGCTGAGATGGTGCCTGATGGCGAACCTTATGGACTCGCGATCCTTAGCGGAGAGCGAGGGTATCCTCAACGCCTTGTTCGGGACGTTGACGCCCTTGTTCGGCCTGATCACGCCGTCCTCGAGGAACTCGACGGCGAGCTTCTTCCCGGGGATCTTCTTCGCCACCTTCGCGCGGATCTGCCCGTTGTCGAAGTAGATGAGGTCATCCTCATCAATCTCGTCGTAGAGGTCGTAGCTGAAATGGGGGAGAGATGCCTTCGTGCAGCCGATGGGCACGATCTCGCGTCTTTTCGCGTCGATGGGCTCTTTTGTGCGTATCCTGATCTCCGGTCCCTTGATGTCGATGAGGATGGGGATGTCCGCTATGGCCCTTATCTTCCTGATGATGTCCAGATACTGCGGGAAATCGCCGTGCGCGGTGTTGATCCGTGCGGCGTCCATGCCTGCCCTGATCATGTCCCTCAGGCGCACCGGATTGTCCGAGGCGGGTCCGATGGTCGCGAGAATCTTCGTGCGTTTCATCCTAAAGGGAGTGCGGAGCAGGGAACCTGTTAATAAGCCTTTCCTCCCTGCCCTCTATAGACCACTATGCTCGTCGCGATCCTGGCGAGCTCTTTTTTGTGCTCTTTCATGGTCCTTTTCAGCGGATAGGAGAGATCCTGCACTTCCGCGACCGTCCATCCGTTCTTTCCGGCGAATCTCTTCAGGAACGGCACGGTCGCGGTCTTGTGGATGGCGTACACGACCTTTGCGGCCGCGAAGGCCTTCTCGAGGAACAGGGTGTCGGCGTGCCTCTCCTGCGTGCCGAAGGGCGGGTTCATGATGCAGGTGTCGGCTTTCGGGAGGGTTGTGCCGGTTTCTATGGTCGCCTTGATCGTCTCTGCCCCTCCCCTCTCTTCCAGGTTCTCTTTCAAGACGGATACCGCCGCCGCATCCTTCTCGATGAAGATGACCTTCTCCGCGCCGAGCGCGAGCGCGCCGATGCCGAGAATCCCTGTGCCTGCTCCCGGGTCGAGCACGGCCTTGCCTTCGATGTCGCCTGCCATATAGGCCATCCAGAGCATGGTTGCGGCTATTTCAGGATCGGTCGCGTACTGCTCGTCGCGGCGTTTAGGATTGCGGAAAGGCTTGAGACGCGAGAGCATGACGGCAAGGGCCTTCTTGGAGAGCATGGGCCTGTCGGGGCGCATGGGTATATTTAATGGTTTCCGTCATGAAAAAT
>JBJKRA010000033.1:0-7396 GCA_046704905.1 Candidatus Woesearchaeota archaeon | reverse complement strand
TCGAGGTGGACAAGCTCATCGCCATGGCCGACAGGGTCATACAGACCGATAAGGTCGGTGTCGAGGAGTATCAGAGGATCGCGCGCGAGATTCTCGAACAGGCCGACAAGGAAGGATAGAAAAGGTTACTACTTCTTGTGCTCCTTGATATGCACATCCATCTGCGGGAAAGGTATCGAGATGCCTTTCTTGTTCAGGGCGTCATAGATCAGGGTGTTCGCCTCATCCTTCGCTGCGAAGCGCTTGGAGTAGCTGTCTATCCAGAAGTAGGCCTTGAAGTTGAGGGAGGAGGATCCCATCTCCATGAACATGACCGCCGGCGCAGGGTCCTCGATGTAGCCCTCGACCTTCTTGACCTCGGAAAGGACGAGCTTCTTGACCTCTTGGACGCTGCTGCCGTAGGCAACGCCGAACGGGACGTTGACGCGCACTTTTGGCTCAGGAAGGACTATATTCTTGAGCTTGCTGTTGGCGAGCTCGCCGTTAGGGATGATGATGACCTCGTTGTCCCAGGTACGCAGCTTCGTGCTCCTGATGCCGATATCGATGATCCTGCCCGAGGTGCCGTCATCCAGCTCGATGACATCGTCCACCTTGACGGCCTTGTCGACGAGCATGGAGATGCCGCCGAAGACGTTCGATAGGCTCTGCTGCAGGGCGAACGCGACGGCTATGCCCGCCACGCCGAGGCTCGCGAGGATCGGCCCGACCGCGATGTTCCAGACGTTTAGGACATAGATCCCGCCGAGCAGCCAGCCGACGACCTTCGTGAACTTGACGAAGAGGATGACCAGCTGGTCGTCCGCCTTCGATTCGGTCTTGGACGCCCACTTGCTGCCCCATTCCTCGATGATGATGACGACGATCTTTATGAGGACATAGGTCGCGGCAAGGACGATGAACGACTCGATGATGTTCGTTATGGTATAATAGACACTGTTCTTGAGGTTGATGATCTCTGCAGCGATCCGCAGGCCTATGACGACGAGGAGGATGGAGACAGAACCGCTGGTCTCGGCGACGATGCGGTCGTCGATCTTCGTCGCGGTCCTCTTCGTCAGCTCGAGGAAGACCTTCTCTGCAAGGTAGACGAAGAGGCGTGAGACCAGGAAGAAGCCCGCGAAGACGAGGAGCGCGTTTAAGTAGATGTTGTCGAGGAAATGGAGGCTAGCGATGTCCATGTCGTTTGGCTTTGCATCCTGCCTATATAAATCTTATTTCCTTTGATCCTGTAGTTATAGCGGAAATAGAGAAAGAAAAAGGGATTAGAACCTCTTCTCAAGGGCCAGGCCCACGGTCACCGTACCTGCCGCCTGGTCCTTGTAGATGTCGAGCGCAGGGCCTATCCAGAACCCGGCAAGGTCCTTTTCGAGGCGCATCCGATAGACCTGGAAGTTGAGTCTCTTCCCGAAGTTCTGGGTGGTCTCCGCCGTCATGCGGTAGCCGGCGTCTGCCAGGCTTGCTTTGCCAACAAACTCATAGTCGTTGCGGTCCATGCTCCTGGTCACTTGCCCAAAGACGCTTGCAGGTCCTATCTTGGTGTCATACGAAGCGCCGAGGCGCGGGTCGACCATGCCGGAAAACTGCGTCTCTTCCATGAGGCCGAATCCTTTCCCTAGAGGGTAGGTGATGTCGAGCAGGGAAAAGTAGCCGACCTCATGCTCGTTCTTCGCCGTGATCCTTGTCCGGTCGAAGAGCTCTATCTTCCCGGCGTTCCCGCCGAGCTTCAGGTCGAGGGTGGTGTAGTTTCTGCTTGCCATAGCCTCGATCGACTGCGCCCCTACGTTCCTTGCCAGCAGGTACATCATGCCTGCGATAAGCCATGTTTTCATTCCCATCAGCCTTCACCTCTTCTTGCGACATACAGCGATTCCAGCTCTTCCCTTCCGTAGAGCACGGGATCCTCGAACCCAGCGTCCAGGAGGTCCCTCCTCAACGCCTGCTCCTCCCAGCGGACGCCCGGCCGCTCGTCCTCTGCATAATGCCTGATCCATTCTAGCGCCCATTCCGGCTCGCCGTACTCCTGTCCGAGGGCGAGCATCCGCCCCAGGCGCGCGTCGATCTTCTCTGCGTGCTCTCTCGGATCCTTGAGCGCAATCTTTTCCACCAGGGCCAGAAGCCCTCCCTTCCTGAGGACGCCCTTTCCTATGATAGCGCGAAGGCAGGCCCTGCGGTAGCCTCCCTCCCAGTTGTGGAAGGTCCAGGCCGAGACCACGGCATCGTAGCTTCCTAGCCTGCCTGCGTCGTAGGCGGTAAGGAAACCGAGGGCGTCGCTGTTCTGCAGGACGAGCCTTTCCTGGTAGGCGTCGCCGAAGCGCTCCTGCGCCTGGGCGAGCATGACCTCCTCGTTGTCGAGGCCTGTCACCTGGCAGTCGCCTATCGTTTCGAGCAGGGCCTCTGCGGTGTTGCCGCTGCCGACGCCGATCTCGAGTATCCTGTAGGAGGATTTCCCTTGCGCATCACCTGCGAGGATGCCTGCGACCCGCTGCTGCATGCTCTTCTCGTGCGGGCAGGCCTGGCTGTAGAGCCGGTACAGCTTTCCTGCCCTGCCGGCGAACCGTTTCTCATGTGTCACCATGTTTGTTACCACTAAAAAGTGTTTCAAAATATATAAATAATTGCCTACCATCTATGGTGTGCATATGGACCTTGCACCGCTGCGTGAGAGCGGACTGACGGACGGGGAGATCAAGGTGTATCTCTCCCTGCTCGAGCTCGGCAGCTCCACCACAGGGCCGCTCATCGACGCCTCAGGCGTCGCGCGCTCCATCATCTACCTGCTGCTGGAGAAGCTGGTCCAGAAGGGACTGGTCTCCTCTGTCCTCAGGGAGAAGCGCAGATACTACCAGGCGGCAGAGCCGATGAAGCTCCTCGCCTACATCGACGAGCGCAGGGAGCATCTGGAGGAGAACCGCAAGCAGGTGGAGAATCTCATCCCGCAGCTCCTGCTCAGGCAGAGCGCTTCGGCGAAGAGCGAGGTGAGCGTCTACGTCGGCATGAAAGGGTTGATGACCGCGCACGAGCATACCTATCTTAAGCTCGGACGCGGGGAGGAGTACTGCTTCCTCGGTGTGCCTGCGTTCCAGCCTGCAACCCATCATCTCTACTGGCAGCGCGACCATGAGCGTCGGATCAAGGATGGGATAGGCACGCGGCTGCTGTTCAACAGGGACACGAAACGCGCTATCCTCGCCAACCGCAATAGCTATGCCCTGTGCGACGCGCGCTACATGCCCCCCGGCGTCAAGACCCCTACGTACTATGAGGTCTACAAGGACACGGTCGTGCTGACAATCCCTAGCGATGAGCCTGTGAGCATAGAGATCGTCAACCAGCAGGTCGCCGATTCCTTCCAGGCATACTTCGAGGAGTTCTGGAAGCAGAGCAGGCCTTTTCGCTGACACTTCCACTGAATCTCCCGTCCGGAAATCTTCCGGAGAAATCCCTTTTCTCTGAATGTTTTTCCTTGCCAGTAATTAATCCGGAAAAATTTAAATATTATGGCGTCTCTACCCCTCCCTATGGCACGTCCGCGAGCGACGAAGGCGCATGTCTTCGTCGGCGCCAATGCGACGCAGAGACCGATATCGGAGGATTATGGGGACAAGCTGGTCGATGCCATGAAAAAGATCGGACATGACTATTTCGTCCATACCGTCCCTTCCGCTCTTCCTCGCCGACGGAGAGTGTTCTCTCATGCCATGCTCGTGAGTCCGCATTATCTTCCTGCAATGGTCTCGGCGGAGGGGTTCTCCATGGGCATCCCTACTTCCTCCATCATCAACCGTTATGACCGACGTTTCCGTACGCCACATATGGCCTCTCTTCCCGTCGACGATGCTGATGGGGTCCTTGAGGAAGCCTATTTCCGCGCGAACGGCTCTCCGCCGCTCGCCGCAGTCGGAGCACAGACCTATCTGGCTTTCCTCAATAAGATGGAAAGCTTTTCCGGGAAACTCGTCGACGGCGAGTACAATCTCCTTGGCATATGGATGGATCCGACGAACCTGACGCTCTTCGTCGCGCCGCTCCTGGACGAATCCTACTTCAGGCAGATGCACGGCGAAGCCTCACTTCTCAGAGGGAGGCGGACCGTCATCATGCATCCACTCGATCACATCGAGGGGAGGATCCTTGATCCCCTGAGCGAAAACCCCTCTCTGGAGCTGACGGTCCATACGCAGAGCGACCGCCCCCACTCCCTCGCGTGCACGAAGAGCGATCTTGTGAATGTTGCTGAGCAGTACCAGCAGGATGCTGCTGTCTATCACTGAGTTTTTCCTCACTTTTGCTCTTTTCCCTCTTTTCTTTGGCCTTCTAAGGGCCAGATTCCGCCTTCTGGGCCTTTTCTGACCGCTTTTTCGGTCCCCCTCGGATAGTGCCTAACCCCTTTTGCCTTCCCTGGCCCGTTTATCTCCGCTCGGTTTCTTCCTCATCTGTGCAAAATGGCGGGTTTCAGCCTTGAACTCTCACTTTCACATTTAAAGCAAAGATTTTCCTAAAAGGGCCAAAACCTCCCAAAACCCCTCTGATGGCCAAATTCTGCCTTCTGGGGGGTTTTGCGCTCCCATCTCCCTATGCTTCCCCTTCACCACAGTCGATTTCTTGTCGGTATTATATAATATTATAATATATGAAAATCTATTCGTTATTATTTGAAATAATAATATTAAATACGATTTTATTCTATAAAATCTATTCGTGACTATTAAAAATATAATCCATATTATCAAAGAATCAGTAAAAAATTAAGTCTGAATATTTTAATTAAAAATAAAAAATTATAATTCTAAAAATGATAAAATATTTTAGTTTTTTATTAAATAATTCACCAAAAATATCCTCTCCGACGAGAAAAATAGATCAGAATAGGCTGATGGTTTACGGATTAGCGCTCGTCCTGTTCTGTCTTGTCCGCATGCTTCTCCCGCTGCGCCTTCGATATCTTCTCGTTCTTGATGAGCTTCTGGAGCTCCTCCAGGTACTTCTCGGTAAGCTGGAGATTATTGCTTATTTTGGCCCTGACCTTGCCGAACGCGCTCTCCAGCGTATTCCCGTTGAGTTTGTACCCGATGATGACTTTCCGTTCCTGATCGATATAGGTAGCCTTTATGATGAAATCGAGGGCTGTCCAGCGGCCCAGGTACTCGTACATCGTCTGCCGGCTGATATGCGCATGGATGGCCATCTCCTCGACGGTAATCACCGCCTTCGTCGGGTCCTTGGTCTGGCCGGCCAGCTTCTCGCGCTCGTAGAGCTCGACGAGGACGGCGTGCATATGCTCTGTAGAGCCCTTCTTACGCGGTTCCAGGCCCAGGCGCTTGACGATGACTTTCGCCAGCTCTTCGGCCGTCGGATTGATGCTCGGTTCGTCGTCGTTGAGGATGAGTTTTGCCATGCATACTCCCAAAGGCATTTATCTATATAAATATTTTGATTATCCCGACAGCTGCCTCTATCATCCACGAATTTGACTTATATTTTCTGTTTTTTGCTTAAATTTTTTTGTCGAAATCTTGTCCTCGTCCCTCCTCTGCATTATCATCAGGCAGCGAATGGGACAGCAGGCTGCAGCAATGGTTTTCCTAAGGTTTTTCTGATCAGAACCTTTAGTTCGCAAGAAATTCGAGATCTTCCCGAATGGATGTATGGGTACCACATCGTCGGATTCTGGGATGATGCCAGCAGCGCCGGAATCATCCCGAATGAGGCTGTCTTTTCCATGATGATCCCGACACTCCAGTTCGAAATCCCTTTGTCCGGGAATGGGGGTTCTTGAGCACGAACATGGCAAAAGTCGGGCAAATCAGGGGGTTTTTCGATGTGTTCTGTGATGATGCCGACACATACCTGTCCCGATGTTTCCTGCTCTGAAAATACACATGTAGCTACATCACTGAAGAAGCGGAATTTTGAAATCAAAAATAGTGAGCAGAAATAAGTTTATCTGTAAAGCCAGGATTCTACGGTCTCCGACTGCTTCTGGGCAGGAATCTGTTGCCTGAGGAAGGCATTGGCCTGTTCGAGCTGCTGGACCTTCTGCTGGAGCACTACAATGACTTTTGACATATTGTTCTGATTTTTGATTAAATAATTTAAGTAATCATGCACCCCCTGCCTGTGCTGTTGGCTCTCCTGATAGGAGAAAGTGAGCTTCTCGTCCAGCATCATGAGCTCGCTCTTGACCTTCTGGAAGGCTTCCTTGATCTTCTGGTCGTTGGACATTATCATTTTCCTCGTCGAGAACGTTGATTTTTCCTATATTATTCGTCCTCATTAAGTGGTTATATTATTTAATTGTTGTGTTCTTCTGTTATCTATCTTCTGATATATCCTTTATAATAACATTTCACTGGTAATTGTCATTTCTAATATACATTGAATGATATTCCTTTTGTAATGCCTATTGAAGTGTCTATATTATTTTTAATATCTATATTGAAAAAAATAACTGTCTCTCTGAGCACACCCTGAAAAGTGAGACTTTGCCACTGCTCTGGCAGATTTCCCCAGCAATAAGTTTAAATACCTCTGAGGCGTGGAGAGAGCATATGGACGATGAGGGCAGGAGCGGGCTTAAGGTCGATACCTTGGGCATCCCCATACGCGAGCTCAAGGAAGAGCCGGAGCCTAATCTCCTCGAAGAGGCGGAGGGCATGGCGAAACACCATGTCACCATCGCCGTGGCCATCGGCTATTTCGTCGTTATCCTCGTCTTCCTGATCTTCCGGACTGGCTCGTTAGGGCTGTTCGACCTGTTTGGT
Organism: Candidatus Woesearchaeota archaeon; assembly: GCA_046704905.1. Taxonomy (GTDB): domain Archaea; phylum Nanobdellota; class Nanobdellia; order Woesearchaeales; family JAWAQC01; genus JAWAQC01. Next base: position 632 of record JBJKRA010000033.1, on the reverse strand, counting down.
GCCGGGATAGCAGCCTTCTTCATCTTCTGGACAGGATTCATGAGCGATACGTTCGTCCACTACAAGCTCATCTCGATGACCGCCATGCTGCTGGTCTACCTGATGCTCGCGCTGCTGCTCTGAAGGGGAAGAAAAAGTGAGCCTTCATCCCAGATAGCTCAAGGTCTTCTGGTCCGCCTGCTCCTTCATCAGCTTACCCTGCTGCAGGATGCCCTTGAGCTTCTCCTCGAAGAGCTTCGCCTGCTCGAGCAGCGGCTTGTAATCGACATTCAGGCCAAGATAACGGTCAAGAAAGGCAATCAGCTTCGCAGAGGCCTTGCTGTCCGGGAGATTCGCATGCGTAGGGACGAAGACGTCCACCTGAGGAAGGTCCGGGAGCTTGAGCAACATCGAAGGACCTATACCGACGATGATGCCGTTTTCTAGCTTTTTCGCCTCCGCTTTCTCCATCTCACCTGCGATATCGTCCTTCTCCGTGAAATAGAAAAGCTCGTCAAGCTCCTGTTCGGCAGCGGTCCCGACGCCTTCCAGGTTGATGACCCGCCAGGGGTTGATGGCCGCAAAGACCGCTGCCAGGTCGTCGGTGATCTTCCACTCCAGGCCGTTCAACGGCACGATGCTGTGGACGATGA
>JBJKRA010000032.1:0-11344 GCA_046704905.1 Candidatus Woesearchaeota archaeon | reverse complement strand
CAGTCCCGGACCTCCGCCCGAGGTGCTCTCGCAGATGGGCGAGATCAGCACACGCCTGCGGCTGCTCGAGGAGCGCTACGGGACGCTTCGCAAGAAGACGCAGCTGACCGAGCAGAACCTGATCCGGTTCGAGCGCGACTTCAACCAGGAGATCGCCGCCCTGAACGAGCACGTGACCGATTTCCGGCGTGAGGTGCAGAAGCTGCGCGACCACATCGAGGTGCTCACCGGCCAGGCGAAGGACTATGCGCGCGAGGAGGACGTCAAGGTGCTCGCGAAGTACCTGGAATACCTGACGCCTAGCACGTTCCTGACCAGGGAAGAGGCCGAGCGCATGATCGAGGAGCGGCTGCAGCAGCTGCGCTCCTGAGGAAGGCGCTTCAGCGATGAATAGAAAAGTATATAAACGTACCACGACCAAAATCCTTCTTAAGAGGTGACTAGGGCAAAATCGCATTCATATCCTTCGGCAAGAGACCTGAGCATCCCTCGCAGGACGCGCCTCCACCCATCGGGCCGGAGAACGCGCCTATGGACAACGGCCCGTTCGACCCCTCGCAGGGCGTGCCGATCGATCTCGTGCTCTCGATGAGGAACCAGGGGCTCTCGCCTGACCAGATCGTGCAGTCGCTGCAGCGCCAGGGGTTCGACCCCCATCAGATCTACGATGCGCTCAACCAGGCCTCGATCAAGGTAGGCGTGGAGAACGTCCCGCCGCAGTACTTCTCTCCGGGAGAGTATCCCCAGGAGCAGCAGCCCATCCAATACGAGCCTCCCCAGCAGGCCCCGCCGCAGATGGCGCCCCCGCCGATGCAGGGCGTGGCAGACATGGACAGGATGGAGGAGATCGCAGGCGCGATCGTGGACGAGAAGTGGAAGGACCTGACCAAGACCATCGAGCGGATCATGGAGTGGAAGGACAAGGTCGAGAATAGGATCGGCTCGCTGCAGCAGGAGCTCGACGACCTGAAGAACAACTACAACAACCTCCACCAGGGGGTGCTCGGCAAGATCGGCGAGTACGACAAGAACATGAGCGACCTCGGCGTGGAGATCAAGGCGATGGAGAAGGTCTTCAAGGAGATACTCCCTAGCCTGACGAGCAGCGTGAACGAGCTTTCGAACATCACGAAGACGATGAAGAAGTAGCTTTTCGTTCTCTTATTCTCTGAATCAGAGGTGTGGTCAGCATCAACACCGCGAGGGCAGTGGGACTATCTATGTGAGGCTGCCAGGGGGAAGGCACCCAAAGGGCATAAACCCCTCCGGGGAAGGCGGTCTATTGGATCAGACACATAAGCCCGAGCCGATGCTGGCCTTGCAAGAAGGGAGGGAGCAGGGAAGCCGAAGACCCTCAGCAAAAGAACAGGAAGAGCGCCGCCGCCGGTACGCCGGCCCGATGATGCGACACACCATCAGCCTCTGGCTAGCGTATCTTGAGCAGGAACTCTTCCGGTATCCTCCCCTTCTCCGACGCGGGCACGCCCTCCTCTTTGAGGAGCCTGATCTTCGGGGCGAGGCCTCCGCCGTAGCCGCCGATCGCGCCGCCTGCCGCTATGACGCGATGGCAGGGGACCTCTGGAGCGAAGGGGTTCCTGTGCAGGGCCTGCGCGACCGCACGCTGGGCTGTCGGTCTGCCGATCATCCCCGCCACGGTCTGATAGGTCGCGACCTTGCCTTCCGGTATGGAGAGGGTGGCGCGCCAGACCTGCTGGTCGAAGGTCTCCATGGAGAGATACGAACTGATGATGCGGAATTCCTTTTCCGGCGGCTTTTCCGTGCCCGGCTTCTCATATCGGGCCTTGTGGTAGCGCCCGATGACACGCTTGTAGGATAGGGAAAAGAGCATGAGCCTGTGCCGGTCGTAGAGGATGCTCCTTCTGATGAGCTCTTTCTGGAGGCTCTCGGAGCCGAGGTACTGGAGCCATTGGGTGAGGTTCTTCGGCGCCATCGTGCGCCGTGCACGCTCGAAATCGATGAGCGAAACCTCCCCTCTCCTGTCTATTATGATGTGCTTGGTCGGGTGCTGCATCTCCTCCTTGCTGATGCCGAGGAGGTCGAGACGGTAGAGGGCGTCGGTCACCTGCAGGACCAAGGAGAGGAGGATCTCCCTGTCCGGGACGTCCTCTTTCAGGAAGTCGCGTAGGGTCTCCCCTTCCCTATAATAATAGTAGAGCGCTCCTCTCTCGAAGGCGATGGGCCTTGGGACAGGCAGGCCTTCCTTATGCAGGAGGGAAAGCATATTGAACTCGTGCTCGAGATTGCCTATGGCGCCGCTCTCCGGATGAGGGCTCTTGATGCAGATCTCCTTCCCACGGTAGAGCGCGCGCTCGACGATGCCACGCTTGCCCCTGGCGAAAGGGCGTCTTTCCCTGATATCCGCGGAAGAGAACTTCTTTGGCATGGAGAAGAGTGAGCGCGCAGGACATAAAAAGGTTGTGGAGAGGTGGACCATCCGCCGACGGAAAACTTTATAATGCGCGTCCTCTTCTCTTCTTCCCATGGCGGACGCCGGACAAAAAGCCACGGAAGCTAGGACAGAGGAGAAGACCGTTACGGATACTCCAACCGAGCAGGACCAGAAGATCACGAAGGACATGACGATCGTCGAGGTCATCACGGAGCATCCCGACACGATGGAGACCCTCATTGAGGCGGGACTGCACTGCGTCGGCTGCTACCTCTCTCCCTACGAGACGATAGAGATGGGAACGCTCGGCCACGGGTGGGAGGAGGAGGACATGGAGGCGCTCGTCCAGAAGCTCAACGAGGTCTGCGAGAAGGAAGACCATGACACCCCAGCAGCGGATTGACCAGGCGGATCTCGAGCGGCTCAAGAGCGCTGTCGAGGCATCGAACGCAGAGAAGGACGCCGTCGCGCTGCACACGAGGGCTGTCCTTTCGTCCTCCAAGCGCGCAATCGTAGCGCTCAACCATCCGCAAGGCCCGCGATTCTCCGAAGCTAAAGAGGGCGTCTAGGCCATGGAACCAGAGCTCACCCGCTTCCCCGAAGGAGGGAGGCAGCGCAAGGCCGCCTACCAGGAGAACGGGGAGGCCGCGCTCTACATGCACTACCTTGAGGAAGGCACGCTGCTCTCCTCGGATGCGCTCGGCGTCACGGTAGTGGCCGAGGACTACCTCAAGGGCGTCTTCGACCTAGCAGGGGAGCTCGTCAGGAGAGCGGTCATCGCAAGCATCGAGGGGCGCTACGACGAAGCGCGGGCCATCCATTCTTTCGTCGGTGAGCTCTACGACGCGTACGCACTCTTCGAGTTCCGCGGTGCGGAGCTCAGGAAAGGCTATGACGCCCTGCGCTGGCACCTCAAGAAGCTCGACGAGACCGTGCTCTCCATCGCGCTCAACAGCAAAGGCAGGTAGACCCGCTTCTCCACAAGCACCACACAACCCGAAAAAACGGGCTTTCCCCTCGCCGATACCCCTCCAAAGGCACGAACAGAGAGGAGCAACCTTTATATACCCCGACCCTCCTAAAACGCCGTATGCGGCAAAAGAGCGCAAGGCGGACGCGCAGGGCCCAGATCAGCGGCTTCATGATCATGGGCATCATCATTGTCCTGATGATCGCCGCGTACTTCTTCATCAACCGGCTGCTGGTCTACGATGTCAAGCCCTACCCGGTCATCTCCCCTTCCTTCCGCCCGGTGCAGGAGCTGGTGGACACGTGCATGCAGCAGGCGAGCACGGACGCCGTCAAGACGCTCGCTGCGCAGGGGGGCTATCTCAAGCTCCCGCCGAGAATCGCGGTCAATCCGGACGCCCACCTGGACGTCGTGCCTGGGGGGCTCCTGCAGGTGCCGTACTGGTACTACAAGGGCCTGGACTTCATGCCTTCCGAGCAGCAGATGGAGCAGGAGATCGCCGACTATGTGGTAGCGCATACGGTCTCCTGCGTCGGCAACTTCTCCGTCCTTTCGGAGCAGTACAACATCACGAGCGAGTATCCCACGGCCAAGGTCGCCATCACGCCTTCAGCCGTCAACGTGCAGCTCTCCTACCCGATCAGCGCGACCAAGTACGACACGGGCGAGCATACCGACCTCCTCGATTTCTCCCAGCAGGTAGACGCGCGCCTGGGCACGGTGTACGCGCGCTGGCCAAAGACATCCACCTGCATGAGGAGTCGTCGACGTACCTGGAGAACCTGACGGTGGACATCCTCACGCTCGACCAGGACGTGCCCTTCAACGGGCTGCTCTTCTCGTGCACGCCCCCGCAGTGGAGCGTCTCGAAGGTGAGGAACGAGATCAAGCAGGTCCTCTACACCGATATGCCGCTGATCAAGGTCGCCGGTACGAGCTACACGCCCTTCCCGAGCGACGAGCTCTACGAGCAGAACCACATGGTCTGGGACGTGGGCGCATCGACGGACGCAGCGCCCCTGCGGGTCGGCGTCCAGTACGACACCGGCTGGCCGTTCGGCATGCGGGTGCGACCGAGCAGCGGCGACACGATGCAAGAGCAGAGCGGCAACGGCTTCGTGGACTACACGAGCAGCTTCTGCCTCGCGTTCTATCACTTCACCTACGACCTTTCCTTCCCGCTGCTCTTCTCGGTGACCGACCCGCAGTCGTTCAACGGACAGGGGCTCACGTTCCAGTTCGCAGAACCTGTCATCATAGACCATAACGAGGCCAACCGCCAGACGTACGGCATCAGCGACTTCATGTTCCCCATATACAACGACACCTTCTGCAGCGACGCGACAGAACAGCAATACCATATCATAGCCCAGGACGCGAAGACGGGACTCGACATCCCGAGCGCGAACATCAGCTTCCAGTGCGTCGACAGGCTCTGCCAGATGGGACAGACGACCTTCTCCGGCAGCGACTTCCAGCTCATCAAGGGGCTGCCGGCGACATGCAGCGGGGGCCTGGTCATGGCGAAGGCGGACGGCTACCTGGACGGCAGCACGTACGTCAAGGTCAAGGAGGCGCCGGGTACCATCACCGTCCCCCTGGTGCCCGTCTTCGACCTCAACTACACGGTCACGAGGAGGACCATCGACAACCCCGTCCTGAAGAAGTCCTTCCCTGCGGACGAGGAGGCCCTGATCAGCCTCTCCAACGGCAACTCAAGCCAGCTGCAGCTCGTCAACTACCCCAACACGCAGAACATGACGCTGCGGCTCGTCGGGGGCGACGAGAGCTACAAAGTGACGGTCTACCTGGTGCAGGGCAACCTCACGGTCGGCGGCTACCAGGGCACGCTCAACTACACCTACGACGAGATCGCGGGGGCGAAGAGCGTCTCCTTCAACGCCATCGACTTCGGCAAGCAGTTCACGTTCGACAACCAGTCGATCTTCAACCAGAGCATCTACCGGCCCCAGATCGTCCAGTACGACAACGCAGGTGACAGGCTGCCATGAGAAGACGCATACCGCTGCTGCCGGCATCCCTCCTCCTCCTGGTCCTCTGTGCGCTCTCCGCGCATGCGCTCGTCATCCAGCAGCCTCTGCTCGTGCCGAGCGCGAACTCGCTCACCCTCTCCTTCTCCACCGACCAGGCGACGAACGTGACGGTGCAGTACGGCGTCAACGCGCTCGACCATACGTACAACGACAGTGCCATGTCGACGACGCACCAGATCACCCTGTCGGGTCTGCAGGAGCAGGCGCAGTACAGCGTCAAGTTCACCGCCTGCTCGACGAGCGAGTGCCAGACGAGCAGCCTCCTCTCCGCGACGACGAAGGAGGTGCCGATGAGCCTCTCCTACCGGATACGCCCCTCGACCGCGACGACCTTCTCCGGCTGGACGGACAACAGCACGCAGACGTGGTACGTCAACAGCAATCTCGTCACCCTCCAGATCATCAGCAAGCCTCTCGCGCAGGGCTACCTCCGTGTAGACGGCTCGCTCAAGCGCGCGCCGGTCATACCGCTAGCGGGCAACGTCACGCTCGGGAACATCGAGGTCACGAACGGCAGCGTCATCCAGCTCGAATCCGTCTCCGGGGCGAGCAGCCTCAACCGCACGATGACGGTCTACGTGGACCGGGTGCCGCCGGTCGCGACGCTGCGCAACATCTCGGCCTACAGCACCGTCAACGCGGTCAACATCACCGGCAGCGTCAGCGAGAAGACCGACGCCCTCGTCTACGACAACGGGAGACTGGCCCTCTCGTTCTACGCCAACACGACCTCGTTCGACAAGAACCTCCCCGGCCTCTCCGAGGGCCAGCACAACATCACGGTCCGGTTCACCGACCGTGCAGGGAACTCCGTCGAGAAGCATCTCTCGACTGTCGTCGACACCACGCAGAACACGCTCACGCTCTTCAACGTGCCGAATAAGGTGTATACCGACACCGTCGTGCTGCACGGCACGACCAAGCCGTACGCGTACGTCTTCGCGTTCGTCAACGGCAAGACCGGGCCGAAAGGCAGCATCCCGGGCAGCCTCATCGGCGTGCTGCAGAAGATCGGAGAGCTCGTCGATGCGAACAGCAACTACTTCACCCAGGCCGACGCGAACGGCAACTTCAGCATGCAGATCACGCTCAGCCGCGGGGCGCAGCAGCTGGCCAACGCCCAGTACACGGGCGACGCCAGCAGCCAGCAGATCCAGGCGCTGCAGGAATGGCAGAACGACGTCAAGGTCGTCTCGATCGACCATGCGCTACGCAACGCCACGCAGGACTACCACATCACCATCTCGACGTGCGACTCCGGCGGAGACTGGAACTTCGACGTCGAGCAGGTCAGCCCGAACATCATCAACCCCTTCAACCTGGAGCAGGGGACGGCGAGCGTCGGCATCAACTACAAGCTCGACTGGCAGGGTGCAGGCACGAACGAGCACGTTACCAGCGTCAGCATCGGCGTCCCTTCCGACGCGACGACGCCGAGCACAGCGGCGAGCCTCTTCGGCGATTCCGCGAAGGACGAGAACCTCATCGCCGGGACGATCCCGCAGCAGTACTCGGACAGCCTCCATCTGGGCACGATGAGCGTCAACCTCCAGGCGTATCCCGGAGGGAGGGACGCCATCTCACACCTCTCGAGCGTGCAGTTCATGCTCCAGGCGATGATCCAATATACCTACACGGGACCGAGCGGTACGCAGATGAGCGGCACCCAGCGCAAGTGCCTCCCCGTCAATATCCAGGTGGACAAGGAGGTATACCTCGGAGACAAGATACCGAGCAGCCTGCTCAAGGGCGCGAGCAAGCTCATCGACAACATCGCCCATGGGGTGGATACCGCGGACAGGTACGCGCAGACAATCGAGAAGGTCATGCTCTACGCGTCGCTCGGGGCGAAATTGGGACAGGTGATCAGCGGCGTGAGCATGCGCCTCACCTGCAGCAACGCCCTCGGCATCCCGCTCATCGGAGGCGCGGTGACGCCGAAGAACCCGCCGGGGACCGCTGCGTGCGACGCGGAGAAGGGCTGCGAGCAGTGCTGGCAGGCAGTCTCCGCCTACGAGAGCTTCTCCCAGAAGGTGACGTGGCTCAACGACCGCTTCTACTGCCCGACCGTGCCCTCGTTCCAGAACTTCGCGCAGCAGGTCCAGACGAACAACGAGTACACCCGCCAGAGCTACTACTACGTCGGCACCGGCGGCACGACAGGCGCCTCGGGCAGCGGCTCCAACGACGGGATCATCATGAAGGACCAGATGCTGGCGTCGTGCAAGGCGAACGCTGGCACCGAGAACAACAATCCTGACAACCTCTGCAAGGCGTACTACCTCGCCCAGTACCAGAGCGCCTGCCCTTTCTACTACGACATGTACCAGGACTCCTTCAGCAACGGGCAGAAGGCCAGCTGGTACAACCAGTTCATGGACAGCCTCAACTTCTGCAGCGCGGCGAACAGCAACAAGAAGAACGGCCATCTCTACTCCTTCGACACGCAGTGCACCAGGATCGAGGGCACCACGCAGGAGCCTGTCAAGCCCTGCGTGGTCATCACGCGCGACCTGCCCAACGGCTCGACAGAGGTCTACTGGGTCAAGTACGTGGAGACGGTCACGGACCTCAACAAGGCGGAGAAGACGAGCGGCCAGACAGACAAGACGACAGCGGATAGCAAGACCCTCTCCCAGGCGTACCTCACCGACCAGAACCTCTACAAGAGCGTAGGGACCAACACGCAGAGCTACTACGTGCAGGACAGGGACGTCAGCGCCGCAGAGCTCAAGCTCCCGCAGAACGCGGTCATCAAGAGCCTGGTCCATGCGGCCCCGCCGGTGCTCATCGACCCGACGTCGAGCATCGCACGCTCGGTGCAGTGCGCCTGCGTCTCGAGCACCACGGCGTACCTCAACGAGTACGAGGCAGCGCTCACCGCGGTCAACCAGTGCCTGCAGGCCGCCAAGGTCTCCAAGGACCTCGACGCCGCCAAGTGCAACAACATCTTCAGCATGTACCTGTGCGATTTCGTGTACGATGCCATCAGCTGCGCGCCGAAGGCCGTCGGCACGATCATCGACCGCGCGAGCGCCGCCAGGACGGACCAGAAGTCGACCAACAGCCCCACGAACTTCTTCGACGCCCTCAAGGGCGCCTTCTCCGACGTGTCGAGCTCGGTCGAGAACCGCTACGGCGGGACCAATATGTACCAGACGATGTTCCAGGAGAACGGTGGCCTGATCCACAGCGCGTGCGTGGGCGCGTTCACCGGGGACTTCGACGCGAGCATGAGCGGCATGCTCGACCGGGCGACCGCGCAGCAGAACATCCCCTCTGACTCCCTCATCACACAGGCCAACCGCCGCTTCATGTCGGCCGACCCCTTCACCGGCATGTCCAAGTACGTCTATACGGTCGGCTACGGGATCGTCGCAGGATCGGACATCACCTACTCGGTGCGGCTCAAGTGCTCGAACGACCAGTCCTGCGACCCCTCGGACGGCTACATCAACGGCCAGTGCGACTGCTACGGGAAGACTGCGCCGGTCTACCGGCCGATCGCGAGCGGCTACCTGCAGGCAGGACAGGTGGCGACGAGCACCTTCACACAGGCCCTCCAGGACCCGGTGCGCTACGACAGCGTCGAGATCACCTATACCTACCATCCTAACGGGGTCACCGGCCAGACCAAGCAGGAGACCGACGGCCCCTGGAAGATCAGCGAGGCCGGCGGCCCGCCGCCAGGGTTCTGCAAGATGGACCTCACCTCAGGGCAGTTCATGTGCCAGATCGACGCAGGCTCGGACAGCCAGCTGATCACCTTCCCCCAGGGCCAGCAGCCCGCCCTCTCCTCGAACGTGTACGAGATAGGGGACTACATCAGGCTGAAGGGGAGCTTCTACAAGAACAACCCCCAGGGCCAGACGACGCCGGTCACGCTCTTCGCCAGTCTCACGTTCAACGGCCAGACGAAGAACCAGAAGCCCATCGTCTTCACCGACGACGCGACGATCGACATGTCCTCGTACGCGCCGGCAAGCTTCCAGGGCGTGGGCATCCCGGGCATCCCGGTGACCGCCGACATGTTCAGCGGGGCCATCGCGAGCAGCCAGCAGATCAACTCGGTCAATACCGGAAAGACGGTCACCGGCACCAGCTCTGTCTGGACGGCGAGCGTCACGCCGCCCATAGCTGCAGACGTGAGCATCGTGTACGGCACCTGGCCCGCCCCGATCAACGCTCAGGCCATCAAGATAAGCATGGGGTCGAACCTCCAACTCATCAAGCTGCCCTCGGCCGTGGCAGCGAAGGTCCAGGCCAAGGACAATGCCTACTACATCCCGATGGCCCTCTATACGGCGCACAAGCCTTTCGTCATCAACGTCACCGATGCCTCGGACCCGAACAACCACGGCACGATTACCCTCAACGGAGAGCCGGTCATGACGACAGCGGACGGGAAGCAGGCGGCATCGGACAGCATCACCGTGCCTGCGCTCGGCACGAAGGACATCACCGGCACGCTCACCCTGAAGTTCTACAAGGGCGACTACAGCAACAACGCCGCGCCCGACCCGAACAACCTGATCAAGACGCTCACCTTCACGCCTACCCTACGCAACCAGCAGTCGCAGGGGGCTCAGTGCGACAGCCGCACGTACAACGGGCGCGCTGACAGGACGCCCATCGCGACGGTCTTCCCGCAGGCAGGATACTGCCTGTGCGGCACGGACCCGACCACGAACCAGCCGCAGTCCTGCAGCACGTACTGCATCGACAATGCCTACTGCAGCACGGTCCCGCTCTGCAACATCGGCGCGGAGAACACGCAGCCCTGCTTCTGCGGGGATGCCACAAAAGTCAACGGAAAGATTACGGCCAACGTCGCGGCAGGCACGGGCACGCCGCGCTACTGCCTCCAGGATGCGAAGGGCAACTACGTGACCTCGACCACCCCTTCATTGTCCTGATTCCCGCCCCGATTTATTTATCGCCTGATGAATACAAAGATTTAAGAACAAGCGATTTCTTCTGAGAAGGCATGGCACTCGCAAAAGCTACCCTTCTGATCGACAAGGAGGTCCTTGAGACGATCAAGGAAGTGAAACGCAACCTGCAGAAGCGCAAAGAGGAGCTTGACCGACGTGAACAGCTGCTCAACGAACGCGACAAGGAGCTTTCCCGACGCGAGGACGACGTCAAACGCCAGATGGACCAGTTCAACAAGGAAGTGGAGAAGATCCTTGCGGACACCAAGTCGCTTTAGGGAACCGAACCTTTTTTAACCTTTCCTGTTTCTCCCCGCCGCATGGACCGAGCGATACGCAGGACCGGCGCGAAGTCGCTTGCGATAGGGGATCTCGCAGAGGGATGCAGGCTCTGCATCCAGGGCAAGAAGCTCGTGCTCTACGTGACCGGAATCTGCAACAACGGCTGCTACTACTGCCCGCTCTCGGCCGAACGCAAGGACAAGGACGTGGTGTATGCGAACGAATGGAACGCCGGATTGTCCAGGCGGTTCACGAAAAGACAGCTTGACGTCATCCTCGAGGAGGCGCGCATCTCCCAGGCGACCGGCGCAGGGATTACCGGAGGCGACCCCCTCCTGGTCACGGAAAGGTCGGCAAGGATCATACGCGCGCTGAAGCAGGAGTTCGGCAAGGCTTTCCACATCCACCTCTACACGATCCTCAAGAACGTCACGCCAGCAAAACTGCGGCTGCTCTACAGGGCGGGGCTCGACGAGATCAGGTTCCACCCGCGCCTGTGGGACCGGCGCCTGTGGCCGAGGCTTTCCATGGCCCGGGCGCATCCCTGGAAGGTGGGGATCGAGATACCCGTGATACCGACGCTCGAGGCGGAGACGAAGGAGATGATCAGGTTCTCCGCAGACAAGATCGATTTCCTCAACCTCAACGAGCTCGAGATGAGCGAGACGAACTCGTTCGTCCTCGAGAGGAAGGG
>JBJKRA010000031.1:0-12950 GCA_046704905.1 Candidatus Woesearchaeota archaeon | reverse complement strand
CGTCGCAGCTGCATGGGTGATGTAAAGCAAGCGGGATATATATGTATTATGGACAGGGTTCATCTGCCCTTCCGACATGGTCCGGCATGCATCAGGGGTTGATGTGGACGCTTGGGACACCTTCACTCGATCCTTAAAAAGGGGCAAAGGCCCCAGATACGCAGGACAGGCAGTACGCCTAATCGTCTGCCTGCAACCTCTTTAGGTCCATCTTCAGGTACTTCGACATCGTGGATTCATCGTTCTGATGGATCACGTACGCCTCGATCAGTTTCTGCAGCCCGCGCTGAGGCGCATTCTCATAGTCACGGATCCATACTTCCCTCAACGGAGGAGCCAGGCTCATCTGCCATACCCTGAACAGGGGTGCTGTCTCGACACGCCCGCTCTCGAATAGTGTCGAGGGGTTCTCAATGGATTCAAAACCCCAATCCTCGGACCCGACACTGTCCATATCGGCAAGACGCTCGAGCAGTTCTATCCTGTAATCGGTCTTCCCCCTGGGTTCCATCCGCCGGTAATCCCTCCCAATGAAGAAACGGCAGAGCGCGCCGGCCTGCTCGCTATAGAACGCAAGCGGCACACCCCTGTCCATCGCTTCCTTTGTCTGCTCGGTCACGCCGATAAGGGTCCTTCCCAGAAGGATGTGGTTCATGCCTTCCAGCGGGAGATGGATCTCCGGCTGGTAGTTCCCGTCTTCATTGGTCCTGTAGTTCTCCATTTCCATGGCCTCCTTGTTGGTTGCGGTGAGAAAGTATTATATAGGATATTAACTTTATGTATTATAATTAACAAAAAAAGGAGGATAAGTGAAATGGTCACGGTTGCGCACCTTGTCGAGAGGACGATTGAACAGAGACCCTTCCTGCAGGAGGCGCTGAGCAAGGGTATAGTGAACAATGCTGCGCTTGCCGAGCAGATGATTCCAGGGATAGAGAAAGAGCTGGGGAAGAAGGTCAAATTCAGCGCAGTGAACATGGCGATCAGACGGCTGTCGGAGAAGCTCGGGAAGACTTTCGTGTCCGGGATAAGGTTCGACAGCCATTCCCATCTGTCTGTCAGGTCGGACATAGATGAGATCACGCTTCATAAGACAGGCGAGCTCCAGAGGAGGATACAGTCGATATATGATATCATCGATTACAAGGCCGGGGATTTCTTGGTGATCACGCAAGGTCTCAACGAGATGATGATCATGATAGACAGCAGGTATAACGCAGACATGCATAAGCTGTTCCGGAAAACGGAGATAAAGAGGATCATCAGAGGCCTCTGCAGCATAACCCTGAACATCCCCGTCACGGCAATCGAGACAGTCGGATTCTTCTATATCGTCACGAGGGCCCTTAACTGGGAGAACATCAATATCGTCGAGATCGTCTCTACGCTGACAGAGATGACATTCATCATCAAGGCGGAGGATGTCCCGAGGGCTTTCAAGACATTGAAAGGACTAATCGAAAACAGGCCCTAGCAGTGAGAAGACCGCAAGCATCTCAATGCCCATATCCAGCAGAGGATACAAATCTATCTTCGCCTATGGAGTTCAGCAGGTAGCGCGAGAAGGTCTTCGTGCCGATGAAGCCGGGGAAGTAGATCAGCGCGTCCGAAGCAAGGAGGTTTGCGTATGTCCTCCCCGCATTCATGCCGCCCGGCGAAAGCTTCATGAGGGTGCCTATCTCGTTGACCCTTTTCTCGAATGCTTTCCTGAGAGGTTGAGTGAAGAGCAGGTCCATCTGGAAGCTGACTCGATCGACGACAAAATCGGCCCGATGCATCTTTTCCAGACTACCGCTGAGCGTATCGAGATCAATGTCCACCGCGACGGCTTTCCCATTGCTCGAGAGAAGCCCAGGCTGTTTCGAGAGGGATGCATATGCCTCATTGACAAGGTATCCCTTCGCCATATCATAGATCCCTTTTACGTACGACTTTACATCCCTTCCGGACAGGAGCTCGGGCAGGAGGTCTTCCTCGTAATGCGCGGCGATCTCCTTTTGCGCACTCCAATCGCCTTCTAAGGCCTTTTCAGTATGTAAGAAGAAACCTTCGGCATTCCCTTCAAAACGGACCATCTTGCCCATGGTGGCACTAGGATAGAGTCCGAACGCCCCAGGAGAGGGGATCTCTCTGAAGGGCAGGTCCTCTTCCACGATCTTCCCGATGTCTGGCAGCACGGACCGGATAAGAGCGATCTGCTCCCCATCACCAAGGGACCCGTACAGGTCACTTTCGTCACGGTTCTCCAGGTCCACGAGGTTGTCGAAGATGACGAACTCATCGTCCAGCGACGCGAGCGTGCCGACATACGTCCCTCCGTCCGCCTTGAAGAAGATATTCTTCCCCACGGCCTCCTTCAGGATACTCTCATCCTGCTTCGCAAGCTCTTCAAGGGGACGGTATGACGTCACCGGAAGGTCCTGTCTTATACCCTTCCTCGTCCCATTTACCACATGCAGCCCAGGGGGGAGCATTGCAAGGGCCTTCCTGTATATCGTTATGAAGTTGTAGTTCACGATATCGTTGCGGTTCATGGTCTGACCACTAGAGAGCGTCCAGAGATCATAGGCTTCAAGGTCTTCGTCAGCCAGGGGAGGCACCACAATATCTATGTCCTTCCTGGGCATATCCCCTGTCAGGCAGCCGCCTACGAGTATACCGGTAGTTCCGCGCTCCCTCAACTTCTGTTCCAGCTCCTTTATGTTCGCAAGGTTTCCCTCGGCACCTGCGAAGGAATCCTTCGGCATCAGACGTTGCATAACCACCAAGGAGTGGTGAATTATTTATATATTTTTCCCTTCTTTCGTTTGCAATCAGGCGTCTGGCGCATGGAGAAGAGTACCTGGCGCCTGGAGCACACAGGGCAGGCGGCGGTCTCGGCGGCCGTCGCGTGCTTTCCCCCGCAGGAGAAGCGTCGCAGCTGCATAAGGCACGCGTAGCAGCCAGGGTATATATGCGTTATGGCCCAAAGCAGGAAGCCCCAAGCAAAAGATATATAAAAGCCCTCGACACAGGGAAGATAACACCCATGGGGCACGACGAACTCTTCGGGGAGGCCGAAAGATCCCTCTCCACGGCCGAATACCTCCTCATGCAGACCTATCCCGGCCTCAAGGACAACAAGCTCTTCCTCACCGTCATCGAACATCTCCTCATGGCCGCGGACTACGGGATCACCTCGGCTCTGGAATACGAGCGCGGGCAGCACACCATCCCGGC
Organism: Candidatus Woesearchaeota archaeon; assembly: GCA_046704905.1. GTDB lineage: Archaea > Nanobdellota > Nanobdellia > Woesearchaeales > JAWAQC01 > JAWAQC01. The sequence goes on along the minus strand of JBJKRA010000031.1, from coordinate 9,731 downwards.
CTTCAATAAGACCAACTTCACCGTAAAAGTGGAGACATTCAGGCGCCATCTGGCAGAGCGCTACGGCGTGGACAGGAAGGAGATGTCCTACCTCCTGGATCTCCAGCACATCAGGGAGCTGCATAAGACCGCGCCTGTCGAGTTCGCCCGCAAGGACAGGTACGTGCTCGCCAACGACGACTACAGGATGGAAGTGCTCACGGAGAAAAAGGTAAGGACATATAAGGGACTGGTCGCTACCCTCCTGGGAAAGATAAGGGCACAGGTGTCCGAAACGAAGTGATGAAGGGAAAATGGCATTCGAGAAATACACGGCGGACAGCGTCCAGGAGCTCAAGCGCGCCGAGCACCTGATCTTCGTCAGCCTCAAGTACACCCGCACGGTAGACGTGATCAAGAGCATCATCAACAGGCTCATCGACAGCTACAATTTCATCCTCGAGGGCATGCTCATCGACCTCAAGAAGAGGAAGGTCATCGAGGAGGTGCCGACAGCACCGAAACTCCGCGCCGAGATCGTCAAGCAGGGCTATCCCGAGGACAAGAAGATCCCGGAGCTGCTCAACCTCTATCTCCTCCTGCGCCAGCTGAACCGCGCGGAGTACCACCAGGTCCACCAGTTCAGGCGCCACGTGGCCATGGTCGCGAAGATCGACGACAAGGAGCTCACCGTCGACATCGACACGATCACCGCCTACTACAACATGACCAAGGACTTCATCATCCACATAGAGAAGACCTATACCGGCCAGGACAAGCCCGCCTCGCCCACCCTGCGGACGAGCACAAACATTTAAATAGCGTAGGGTGCGTCCGGGAAGCATGGCAGGGAAGGCCGAACGCTATGCGGATTTCTTGCAGGCGCTGGAAAGGACCAAGGACACGCTCCGTTCTGCAAAGCGCCCCTTCATCCTCTACGACGACGACCCTGACGGGCTCTCAGCATTCCTCCTGCTCTACAGGTGGCTCAGGGAAGGGAAGCACTATCCGGTCAAGACCTCGCCGGAAGTGGGGCTGCAGCTCATCGGCAAGATAGAGGAGTACGGCCCTGATCTCGTCATCGTGCTCGACAAGCCCCTCATGAGCGAGGAGTTCGTCGACAGTGTCAAGGTGCCCATCATCTGGTACGACCACCACATCAAGGAGAAGATGAGGAAGGGCAACCTCAGCGAGATCAACCCCCGCGACTACGGCGTAGAGCAGTGCTCGACCGCGCACATCATGTACGACCTCGTCAAGGATGACCGGCCTGAGGACATCTGGATAGGCATGGTCGGGACCGTCGGCGACTGGACCATGGCCCGTTTCGCCGGGGAATTCCGCAAGCGCTACCCCGACCTCCTGCCCGAGGCGCTCCCGGTCGAGGAGATGCTCTACGCCTCGCCTATAGGCGAGCTCGTCGAATTGTTCTCCTTCCTCCTCAAGCTGCAAAGCAAGCAGTACAAGCGGTGCCTCGCCACGCTCCTGAAGGTGAGCGACCCGCACCAGCTCCTCGAGCATAGCACCGAGGACATCCAGGCCATGTACGCGAAGGTCGGGCCGATAGCAGAGGAATACAAGGAGCTCATCGCCGAGGCGAGGAAGGCCCCGGTCAAGGGCCACCTCAAGGTCTTCACCTATCACGCGCTCTCCAACAGCTTCACGAAAGAGCTCTCCAACGAGCTGCTCTACCGCTGCAATGAGGACACGATCATCGTCGGCCGGATCAGGAACGACCAGATAAAGCTCTCGCTGCGCTCGCACCAGCTGGTCCTCACCGGCATCCTCGCGGAGGCCCTCGTCGGCATCCGCGGCCATGGTGGCGGCCACGAGCACGCCTGCGGCGCGAGCATGGAAGCGGAAGACTTCCCGCGTTTTCTCGAGAGCTTCGCGCGCCTCCACAAGGAAGCGTACCCTAAGTGACCGGGGCATGCGTTCTTTCTCTCGGGAAGAGGAGGCATTCTATACCGACCCTGACCCATACTTCCCGCATCAGGACCTCACTCTCCGTATGGGCACCGCTTCCGGCCTCCCGGCACTGTCCCGCTGCCCCCGCTAAGGCCAGATCACCGTTCGAGCCATAAACCTTATATAGCGGCCCGCATCCCACGAAGAGGAAAAAAGAGACCATTCTCCAATGGGGACAAGGTGACGATCATGGCCAAGAAGAAGAGCAACCAGGCAGCCATCTACATCTGGATGGCGGTCCTCCTCGCGATCATCCTCGTGCTCATCGCGAGCATCTACACCATGACGCTGCAGGAGCGCAGCATGGGCAAGGTCATAGCGACCGTCAACGGCCAGCAGATTACCCAGAGCCAGCTCGACGAGCAGTACAGCCTCCTGCCCCTGCAGTACCAGCTCTTCATCACGAAGGCCGACCTGCTCCAGCGCATGGTCGACAACATCCTCGTCGAGCAGGCGGCGGCCAAGGCGAACGTCAGCGCAGAGCCCGAGCTTCCCGTCGTGATCAGGGAGCTCGAGCGCCCGATGACCGACGCCGAGTTCCGGTCAGGGCTCGCTGCGGAGGGCCTCACGTACAGCCAGTACGAGAGCCTCATCGCCAAGCGCATCATCACCGAGAAGTACCTGCGCATGGTCCTGCCCGGCCTCGATCCGAGCAACGCCTCGATAGACCAGGAGTACCAGCAGTTCAAGCATACATGGGACACGCCGCACTACCGCGCCCGCCAGATCATCGTCAACTCGAGTGCCGATGCGGAGAGGATCAGGGCTATGGTCAACGGCAGCACATCCTTCTCCGACCTTGCTGCGGAGTACTCGATCGACCCTGCGGCCAAGCAGGACGGAGGCGACCTCGGCTGGTTCATGGCCAAGGACATGCTGCCCGAGCTCCAGGCGCCCCTCGAGGCGATGAAGCCGGGAGAGGTCTCAGAGCCCATAAAGACGCAGTACGGCTACCATCTCCTCTATCTCGAGGACGTGAGGAGCGGCATGAACGAGACTGAGGAGGAGATCAGGCCATACCTGGTCTTCGAGCTGGTCCCCACGCTCGTCCAGAAGGAGAGCAAGGAGTACAGCGCCTACCTCCAGCGCCTGCGCGCGAACGCGACGATCGACATCATCGACAACGAGACGGGCAACAGCACCCCTCCGACGATGGAGATAGGCTCGGCGCAGGACCTCAACAACGTGATAAGCACCCTTACCAACGCGACAGGAGGGAACGCCGCGCCAGGCAACGCGAGCGGTGCGAACGCCGCGGGCGTGAACACCACGGATGCGAATATGACCGCCCCTATGGGCAACGCGACAGGCGCGTGCAACGAGAGCGTCTACTTCGTGATGATCCCGGGACCGGCGTCGGACGCGACAGAAGGCGTCGTCGACAGCCTCATCTCAGAAGGGTTGCCGATCGTAAAGGCGACTCCCCTGACGATAGGCAAGTACGTCTGCGTCTCCGACAACGCCACGGCATATCCCCAACTGACCTGCCCGAAGACCGGCCAGACCGTGACAGGGAAAGAGAACGAGAGCCAAGCCAGGGCGTTCGTCGCGGCCTGCCTAGGATAAACGCTTCAACTCTTCTTCGACTTTTTTGAGCTCGTCGTCTATCAGGTCGAGTTCCGAGCGCTTGATAGGCACCATCTGCTCATCTTTCCTCGGCGCAGTGACCGTCGGTTTGGCCGTGGCCTCGCGCCTCGCGCCCGGGGTCCTTGGCAAGAGCGTGGCGAGTTCGCCGTAGAGCGTGGCGATGGCTGCGTACTGCTCCTGGAGCTTCTTAGCCAGGTCCTGCTTCTGGTCGCGGATGGCAAGCATCCTGTTGTATTCCTTGAGCAGGGAAAGCGAGTCCTTGATCGTGTAGAGGAGCTCCTTGCGGAAGTGCACGGGATCCTTTATCGTGACGTAGAAAGATTCCGTCTGCTGCTTCTTGCGTGCCATGGTCAGTAGTTGATCTTGTAGAGGAGCTGGTCGACGTTCCCCGTGCGTTTCTCGAGCTCGGCGATGCCTGCCTTCCACTTCTGGAGGTAGCCGTCCTCCTCGCGTTTGAGCTTCTCGATCTGGTCGAGGAGCGTCCTCGATTCGCTGATGCGCTGCTTGATCTGCGCGACGGTATCGTTGATCTGCTGGTAATCGTCGACTTTTACGAAGATGGGTCCGCTGGCCATGGGATATGCCTCCTAGGAAAAGAGCTTCCGGTCGATCCTTATGAGCCTGCCTTGGAGATCGTCCAGGCGGGTCTTGAACGTGTGCAGCGTCGTGTTGTTCGTCTCGATGAAGGACGCGTAGTCGAAGGATAGGTCTGTCCTGTCCGAGAGCTTCCCCTCTACGGCATGGATGTCCTGCGCGATCGCCGAGCAGGTATCGGCATCCATGAAGACCGCCCGCTGCTCGGCAAGCGCCTGCTGGCGCAGCTTCTCGTCGTAGGGCTTGATCGAGGAGAACATGCGCCCGCTATCTGGAGGGAGGGAGAGGGGCTCCATGCCTTCGTCGTGCCTGGAGAGCCGCTCGTCGACATCGGCATCTATCTGCGCCTCTACGGTAGAGGCCGCAGCCTGTTCCGGCCTGGAGGGCGCCTCCTGCGGCTCAGGCGTCCCGATCTCAGGGAGAGAGAAGTCGAAGTCGGCCAGCGACGGGAGACTGTCGTCCGGGAGGCGTGATGGCTTTGGCGAGGCGGAAGGGATGGGCAAGGGTGAAGGTGCCCCCTCTTCGCCGATCAGCGTGGGCAGCGGAGACGTGTCGGCATCCTTGACCGTGTGCTGGGAAAGGAGCGCCTGAAAATCAGAGGAAGGGGACTGGTCAGGCACGGCCGGCTGGTCCAGCGATATGGGCCTTGGCGCAGGCGGCGGTGAAGGGGGTGCGGCGCTCTCCTGTGCAGGAGCCTGCACGCCGACATCCGCAGGCGAGAAGTCGGGCGGGGGAGGGGGCACTAGGGGAGAAGCATCCTTCCTCTTGAAGAGTCCTAGGAATCCCACCAGCGTATCACCACCCTGCGACGACAGTATCGTATAGTAAGAGGATCTAGCGGACGTTACTATTAATACTTTTATGATAACCGGTCAGTGACAGCAGGGAAGAAGAAAAAGAAAAAAGAAAGAGAGGCGAAGGTCTACCTTCGCTTCTTCTTGGCCGTCTTCTTGGCAGGGGACTTCTTGCGCTTCTGCCCGCCGCGGGCCATACTGACACGCGAGACATCGCCATCCTTGTCAATGAAATAGAGGTAACCGCCTTCTTTCTTCACGCCGACTTTAGCAACTTTCTGTGCCTTTGCCATTTTCTTATGTGCCTCCGAAACATGCATCTCGCTATCGAGACGTAAGGTCCTTTCTTGTCGAGGAGCTTTATATACTTTTTGTTTTTGTGGTCGAGGGGAAAACCGGCCAGGCAAAGGGGAAAAAGATATATAGCACGGAGAGGAGGGAGAGAGGGATGGAGGGAAAACGGAAGCGCGCCATGGTCGGGATAGGCACCCTCATCGTCTTCATAGCATCCATCCTCGTCGCTGCCATCGCTGCCGGTCTCATACTCCGCACCCAGGGCACCCTGCAGAACAGCGCGCTCGCCGTCGGCGCCCAGGCGAGGAAGGCCGTCGGCAGCACCTTCCAGACCGAGAGCATCAAGCTCATGAAGAGCGGGTATGACGGCACCTTCGACCATCTCCAGATGCTCGTGGAGCTCGGCCCGGGATCGGATCCCGCGGAGTTCAACAAGACCTACATCGACGTCCTGACCGACACGACCTACACGGTACTGCGCTACGCAGGGCTGAACGTGACGACCTACTTCTCGAACAAGGAAAAGCGGGTAATCGAGGACGCGATCAACTCCTCGAACTGGACGAGACTGCACAGCGACCTCGACCTCGATTACTGGGAGGACTCCATCCGTCTCGCGAACAGCACGGCCCTCGCGATAAACCTCACCGGAAAAGGCATTGCCTACATCGCGATCCCTTCTGTGGCGAGCGCCCCTGTCAACCTGAGCGTCAACCAGACGATCGCCTTCAACGGCACCGCATACGGCAGGCTGCTCATCAACGGGACGGTCAGCGCGGCCGACACCCTGCCCCCCGGAATCGTCACGGTCGAGCCCAACATCACGAACATCAACTTCGGCACCTATACCGTCCAGTTCGCGCTCGTGAGCCCGGGCAAGGTGCGCTACGACGTGATCGAGCCGGGGGACATCGTGCGCATCAACTTCGAGACCGCGGACGCCCTCACCGAGGACGAGCAGGTGATGGTCTCGATCAAGAAGCCCGGCGGCTTCATCGAGCGCACGCTCTTCGTCACGCCCTCCTTCGCCAGCGACAACCTCGACGTCTACCCGTAGGGCCTGCCGCAGGGGGTATGGACGGAAAACCCAAAAGATATAAATAGCGGCGACCCCACCTCTATCCCATGGCGAAAGACAACAAGATTGACATGCCCGCCGGGATGGGCGGACTGGTCAGGTATTTCGACGACTACAAGTCGAAGATCGAGTTCTCTCCGGGAGCCGTGATCGCCGCGTCCATCGTGATTATCATCGTCGTGCTGCTTCTCCGGGGCTGACCATATGTTCCCAGGCGTAGATCCCAGGCAGATGCGTGCCATGATGAAGAAGATGGGCATGCAGCAGGAGGACATCCCTGCGACAGAGGTCATCATCAGGCTCGAGGATAAGGAGCTGGTCATCTCCGACCCCCAGGTCGCGAAGGTCAGGATGATGGGCCAGGAGACCTACCAGATCACCGGCGAGGCTACAGAGCGCGCGCTCGACACGGCACCCTCCATCGGCGAAGAGGACATCGAGACGGTCATGGCCCAGGCCGATGTGGACAAGGCAGCGGCGGAGCAGGCGATCAGGGACGCCGACGGCGACCTCGCGGCGGCCATCATGGCGCTCTCAGGGAACAAGGAATAGTCTCCGCTTCCCTCAAAGGGAAAAAGGGTTTCTAGCCCCTGTTCACCACGACATGCCGCACGCCGAAGAACAGGTAGGGCAGCACGAAGCTGAAGAGCAGGAAGAACGCAACGATGATCGGGTTGGCGAGGATCGTTATCCCGAGCTTCTCCGAGACGCCCTTGGCGAGCACCACCATCAGGTAGACCATCAGCACCGATACCGCAGGGATGTAGAGCGAGAGCAGGATGTGGTGCTTGCGCTGCAGGTGGTTGAGGTCCATGATGAGGAACGCGAACACGAACCCGAACAGGAGCCCGAAGAACAGCGTCGTCAGGTAGGTGAAGATGGGGTTGACGAACAGGATCAGCGGGACGAGCACGAACGTGAGCAGCAGGCTCGCGAGGCCCAGCACCACGAGTATGGACCAGTAGAGCACGCGGTGGCTCTCCTTGGCGAGGTTCTCCTTGGCCGCGGCCTTTCCTGCAGCGTAATCGACGGATGGGATTTTCTGTTTTTTCATGTGCGTTTCACCACCTGGTAGAAGAGCGAGTCCTCGTCCTTCATGTGCTTGGTATCCGAGTATTTCTTCCCGAGAAGGCGCGCGGCAAGGCCAAGATAGGCCTTTGAGGAGGGCGCGTCGGGATGGGAGAACACGACAGGGTGCTTGAGGTTCGCGCTGACAGGGACATTGTCGTCCTCGGGAATCGCCGCGAGCACGTGGTACTCAAGCATCTTCTCGATCGTCGCGTTGGACATCTCGTGGTCCTTGCCGGCCTTCCTGTTCACCACGACGCCGAGCACCTGCTTGCGTAGGGTCTTAGCGATCCGCAGCGTCTTGAGCGCCTCGGTCACCGCGGCCATGTCCGGAGTGGTTATCACGACCACGAAGTCCGCCGCACGCAGCACATGGTAGGCCTCGCGCGTGTGGCCGGGAGCCGTGTCGACCACGACCAGCTCCACAAGGTCCTTCGCTTCGGAAAGCGCTTTCTCCAGACGTAGGCATTCCTCGGGAGAGATGGCGTGCTTGCCGACCAGGTCGGAGAGTATCACCTTCAGGCCGGAGTAGTGGAGATAGGCGGCATCCTTGATCGGGTGCTTGCCCGCGATGATATGGTGGAGCGTCTTGTCCACCTGCGGCAGCCCGAGCATGATCCCGACGTGCGGGGCGCGCAGGTTCGCGTCCACGAGCACCACGTTCCTGCCGAAATGGTTGAAGGCGTAGGACAGGTTGATCGCGGCGGTGGTCTTCCCGACCCCGCCCTTGCCCGAGACGATCGCGATGACAGTGCCCATGGAAAAAACCTGGGTCATGCCCGTATTTAAACCTTCGCATGGACGAGCACCGGGAGAGGATGAAAACCCCCATATTTTTCCACAGGTTCCATAGGAAACAAAGGGGTGTGATATACACAAAAGCCACACCAAAGCGTGAAATCACCGAGGAAGGTCCATACAGGGCCGTTTTCCATGCGCAGGCGTGGGGGCATGGCATCTGCGATAGCGAGGTCCGAAAAAGAAAGAATTTATAAAGAAGGATGTCTCTACCTATTTAAAAATAGTTTATAAGCGTCCTGCCGGTACGTGGGGGTGTAACCATGAAGACCAAAGACAAGGAGAGCGCAAACAAGATCAAGATCGTCAACATAGTGGTCAGCACATCGCTTGAGCACGACATCCCGCTCGAGAAGATGGCGGCCACGCTTCCCAACACCGAGTACAACCCTGAGCAGTTCCCGGGTCTTGTCATCAGGATCAAGGAGCCCAAGACCAGCGCCCTCATCTTCAGCTCGGGAAACGTCGTCTGCACGGGCGCACGCACCCTCAAGGAGATCGACGAGTCCATCGAGAAGATCATCAAGAGCCTGGAGAAGATCAACATCAAGATCACCGCCAAGCCCAAGATCAAGATCCAGAACATGGTGGCCTCGGGCAGCATCGGCATGGAGCTCAACCTCAACACCCTTGCCATGAAGCTCGACAACACCGAGTACGAGCCGGAGCAGTTCCCTGGTCTCGTCTACAAGCTCGCCGGCGGCGAGAAGGGCAAGGCCACCTTCCTCCTCTTCAGCAACGGAAAGATCGTCTGCACAGGCACCAAGAGCGAAGAGGAGGTCGAGCAGTCCGTAGAGACGCTCACCCAGACCCTGCAGAGCCTAAAGCTCAAGAAGTAGGCCAGAGGACAGGGCCGCGCACAAGGTTTTAAAACGATGGTAGCGGGAGCACTCCCATGATGGACACGACAGAGCAGATCACCCTATTCAAGGAGTTCGTCGAGCAGCAGTACCATTCCGAGCTGCTGGACAATGTCGCGAAGGAGAGGTTCTACCTGGTGATCGATTTCCCCAAGCTCTCCCTCTACAACCCCGAGCTTGCCGAGCATCTCATCGAGACGCCCGAGGAGGTCACCAAGGCCTTCGAATTGGCGGTGAAATCCTTCGATCTCGGCGAGGAGATCAAGCAGTTCCGGGTCCGCTTCAAGAACCTCCCGGAGAGCCAGAGCATACTCATCCGCAACATCCGCAGCAAGCACATCGGCAAGTTCCTCTCCATGGAAGGGGTCGTGCGCCAGAAATCCGACGTCCGCCCGCAGGTGACGACCGCTCGCTTTGAATGCCCTAGCTGCGGCAATATCATCACGGTCATCCAGCTCGACAGCAAGTTCAAGGAGCCGAGCAGGTGCAGCTGCGGCAGGAAGGGCAAGTTCCGCCTCCTCAACAAGGAACTGGTGGACGCGCAGGGCATCGTCATGGAGGAGATCCCCGAGCGTCTCGAAGGCGGTGAGCAGCCCAAGCGCATCAACGTTTTCCTGAAAGAGGATCTCGTCAGCCCCCTCACAGACAAGAAGACGAATCCCGGCACGAAGATCCAGATCAACGGCATCGTCAAGGAGGTGCCTATCACCC
>JBJKRA010000030.1:0-9971 GCA_046704905.1 Candidatus Woesearchaeota archaeon | reverse complement strand
TACAGGACCTGCTCAACAAGAGGTCAGGGCTGCTCGGCATATCCGGGACATCGAACGACATGAAGAGGATCCTGGAATCGAAGGACAGCAGATCGGTCCTGGCGTTGGATGCCTTCATCTACCAGGTCACCAAGCAGATAGGAGCATATGCCGCGATACTCGGAGGCGTGGACACGATCATCTTCACTGCGGGGATGGGGCAGAACAGCCCGCCCATCAGGAGGATGATAACCGATAATCTCTCCTATCTCGGCGTCCGTGTCGATACCGCCAGCAACGAGAAGAATTCGCGGGTCATCTCCTCGAAGGGGTCGAAGGTCAGGGTGCTCGTGATCCCCACGGATGAGGAGCTCGCGATGGCGCAGTATGCGAGAAAGCTGATGCAAGGATGAGATCCGCAGTCGCAAAGGCCCATGTCGCGGGCGGGAAACGGATACGGCTGGACGTGGAGATAGATGATGATGCAAAAGAGATAGTGTCCATGAGGATAACCGGCGACTTCTTCCTCCTGCCCGAGGAGGCCATAGCGGATATGGAGAAGATCTTCGCTGGCATGAGCATCCCTGTCGACACAGCCGGCATCGAGAGATCGGTGCGGGGATTCCTGGCGGGCAGGCATGCGAGGCTCGTCGGCGCCACGCCTGAAGCGATCGCGCAATTGGCAAAAGAGGCCACATCATGAGGAGAACATTCAGGCTCATCCTGCCAGAGGAATTCGACGCGTACATGAACATGGCTCTCGAAGAGGCGATATACGAGGCCGTGAGGGACGGGAAAAGCCCTCCTACCATACGGCTGTTCTCCTGGAAGCCGAGCGCGGTCTCCATAGGGTATTTCCAGGGCATAAGGAACGAGGTGAATCTGGACGAGGTGCACAGGCGCGGCTACCAGGTCGTGCGGAGGATCACGGGCGGAGGGGCCGTCTTCCATGACAACGAGGGGGAGACAACCTACAGCATCATCGCAGGCGAGGACCTTTTCCCAAAAGACATCACCAAATCCTACGAGCAAATCTGCGGCATACTGATTAGCGCATTGGAGCGCCTGGGGATCAAGGCGACCTTCAAGCCCATCAACGACATCCTCGTCGACGGCAGGAAGATATCCGGAAGCGCCCAGACGAGGAGGATGGGCGTCCTCGTCCAGCACGGGACCCTCCTCTACTCCGTGGACCAGGACACCTTGTTCGGCCTTCTCAATGGGGACGCGGACGAGAAGACAAGGCTCACGAGAAGCAAGAGGAAGGTGGTCACGTCGGTGACCGAGCATTCGGATGCTACCAAGGACGATATGATAGACGCGCTCGTCAAAGCGTTCTCTTCCGCCTACACGGTAGGGAAGGGCGACTATACGAAAGAAGAACTCCTGCGCGCGGGAGAGCTGTCACGGGACAAGTACTCCACCGACGCCTGGAACTTCCAGAGATAGGCCCGCGGTTCCAGATAAAATAAAGAAGAGAGAAAAAGCTGTCCAGGCCCTGGACTACATCGCGCCGAAATCGCTCAAGGCCTTGAGCACACCCTGGAAATACATGAGGGCAGGGCCGCCTCCCATGAGGACGGCAACCCATCCGGTCTCGAGTATCTCTTCCTTCGACGCTCCTGCATCGAGAGCTCCCTTGACATGATAGGCGATGCACCAGTCGCAATGCGCAGTCACGGCCGCTCCGAGCGCGATCAGCTCCTTCGACTTCTTAGGGAGGGCACCGTCCGCCTCAGCCGTGCCTATGAACCCGCCGAACGCCTTCATCTGCTCCGGCGTCAGTTCCTGGAACTTGCCGAGGTTCCCCTGTATCGTGTCAAGCAATTCCTTGTAGTTGTACATGCGTGTCACCTCTCAGTCTGCTGTATGAGCAATCTATCATCCATTACGTCAAAAAAACATATTTATATCTTTTGGTCGGGCAGAGGGGACCAGCATTTCGCTATTTCCCCTTCTTCGGCATGAATATGTCGATCGCCGTCCCGAGAGCGGCGTCTGAAGCTTCCATTATGGCTTCCGGCATCGTCGGATGGGGATGTATCGTCAACGCGATATCATCGAGCGTGGAACCCATCTCGATCGCGAGAGCCACCTCAGAGATCATGTCCGACGCCCTCTCGCCAACTATGTGGACGCCGAGTATCCTCTTCGACACGCTGTCCGCGACCACCTTCACCAGGCCCTCTCCAGCGTTGAGCGTCAGGGCCCTGCCGAGCGCAGCGAAAGGGAATCTTCCGATCATGGCATCATAGCCTTTTTCCTTCGCCTCCTCTTCCGTGAGGCCAGCAGACGCAATCTCAGGATCGCAATAGACGGCATAGGGGATGACCTTGCTGTCGAATGCGGAGGGGAGACCTGCGGCGACCTCTGCTGCCACCTTCGCCTGCTTGCTCGCCCGGTGCGCGAGCATAGGCTGCCCGGTTACATCGCCTATGGCAAAGATATTCTCCGAGGAGGTCCGCATCCTCTCGTCTATGAGGATGAATCCTTTCCTGTCGAGCTTGACCGATGTGTTCTCAAGCCCCATATCTCTCGAGTTAGGGATCCTGCCTACGACAACGACCAGCTTATCCGCCTCGAGCGTGATCGGCCCGTCCTGCCCTTCGGCCTCCACCACTACCTTGCCGTCCTTTCTCGACACGCTCTTCGCCTTCGTCGCCGTATGGATTTTGACATTGCAGGCAGGAAGCCTCTTGAGGACATGGCCCACCAGCTCCTCGTCTATCATCGGCATTATGCGATCGGCCGCTTCGATGATCTCGACCGATGTACCCAGCCTGCCGAACGTCGTGCCGAGCTCAGTGCCGATGTAGCCTCCGCCGATGATCACCATCCTTTCCGGGAGCTTGTCGAGCGCCAGCGCGCCGGTGGATGACAAGATGTATTCGTTGTCGAACTCGAAGCCCCTTATCTGCACATGGGATGACCCTGTCGCGATGATGCACTTCTTGAAGCTGATGGATGACACGTCGGTCTTCCCTTCTATCCTCACCGCCGAGTCGGAGGTGAATACCGCCCTTCCGGTTATGACCTCTACGCCGTACTTCTTGAGCAGGGATGCGATGCCCGAGCTCAGCCTGAAGACTATCCCGTTCTTCCAGTCTTGGAGCTTCCCCGCATCGAGAGAATAGCCGTCTACCCTTATGCCCATATCCCCAGCGGTCTTTAGCCCGTGGTATATCTCTGCCGCGTGGTCCAGTGCCTTCGTCGGGATGCACCCTACGTTGAGGCATACGCCGCCAAGGCTCTTCTCCTCCTCGACAAGGACCACCTCGAGCCCGAGCTGCGCAGCCCGTATGGCCGCCTGATAGCCGCCGGGCCCTGAGCCTATGACGAGCAGCTCCGTTTCGATATCGAGCGATCCGACGACCATCTATCCCATCTCCATAAACAATACTTGCGGGTCCTCCAGATACCCTATGAGGTCCTTGAGGAATCTGGACGCCTCGGCGCCGTCGAAGACCCTGTGGTCGAAGCTCAACGAAAGGGCGAGCATCTTCCTCGGCACGAATTTCCCGTCCCGCAGCTGCGGCCTGTCGCTGATCCTGCCAATCCCGAGTATCGCCGACTCGGGCTGGTTTATCACCGGCGTGAAGAACTGTCCGGCGATGTTCCCGACGTTCGTTATGGTGAATGTGCCCTGGCTCATCTCAGAAGGCGAGAGTTTCCCGTCTTTCGCCTTGCCCGCGAGCGTCCTGACCTCGATCGCGAGCTCCTTGATGCTTTTCCTGTCCGCTTCCCTGATCACGGGGACGAACAGGCCCTCAGGAGTATCTGCGGCCATCCCGATGTTGTAGAATCTCTTGAGGTAGATCTTCCCCGCGTCCATGTCAATCGTGGAGTTCACATAGGGATGGAGGATGAGGCACTCCACGACCGCCTTGATGAAGAAAGGCATGTATGTCAGCTTCACGCCCCCGTCCTCGAACCTCTTCTTGTATCTCTCGCGGATGCCCACGAGATCGGTCACATCCGCCTCATCCATTATGGTGACGTGCGCCGCGGTCGACTTCGACTCATGCATGCGTCTCGCGATCGTCGCCCGGATAGGGGACATGTCGACGACTTCGACATCGCCTTTCACCGCCGCGGCGGGCTTCTCCGCCGGTGCGCTCTCCTGCCTGTTGCCGTGGCCGTCTATGTCCTGCTTCGTGACCTCGCCGTTCCTCCCGCTGCCCTTCACGGAGGAGATGTCGACACCTTTCTCCCGGGCATACTTCCTGGTCGAGGGGGACGCGATAATCTCCTTGGCCGGGCGTGCGAGGGGGGCAGCCTGCGGCGTCGCCTGTGCGCCTCCCTTGATGTCCTCCATGGTCACCCTTCCGCCCTTGCCGGAGCCCTTGATGGAGGACAGGTCTATGCCGTTGTCCTTCGCGTATTTCCTTACCGAGGGGAGGCAGAGGACACCGTCCGCGGACCCCCTCCCCACCTGCCCGTCGGCGACTGCAGTATTCTGCGGAGCTGCAGTCGAGGGCTTCGCGGCGGCAGCAGGGGCCGCCTTCTTCTCAGGATCTGCAGGCGCAGCGGCCTGCCCGCCGGGTGCGGCCTCCTTGCGTCGGCCCTGCGCAGCAGGCGGAGGCGCACCGCCTGCGGCTATCGTCATGAGCGTGTTCCCGACGGTAATGGTATCGGTCTCCTTGTACATGAGTTTCTGGACCTTCCCTGCCACAGGCGAAGGTATCTCGACCACCGCCTTGTCGGTCTCGACCTCGGCCACCGACTGGTCCACTTCCACCCCGTCTCCAGGCTTGACAAGCCATTTGACAAGCTTGCCCTCTGTTATGCCCTCTCCGACGTCCGGAAATTTGAATTCGTAGTCCATGCGCGATCACTCAGTAGTCCATCGTCTCCTTCACGGCCTTCATTATCCTCCCGACGTTGGGAAGGAAATAGCTCTCAAGCGCGAACTGCGGGTAGGGGACATCGAATCCGGTCACTCTCCGCACAGGCGACTTCATGTAGAGAAGCGTCTCCTCCTGGATCCGCGCCGCAATCTCACCGCCGAAGCCGCCGGTCTTCGGTGCCTCATGCACGACTACCGCACGACCGGTCTTCTTCACGGAAAGTATCACCTTGTCGATGTCGAGGGGCCATATCGTCCTGAGGTCGATGACCTCCGCATCTATATGCCCCTCGGCGAGCTTCTCCGCGGCGTCCTTGCACATCCTCACCATGGCTCCCCATGCGACGATCGTGATATCCTTGCCTTCCCTGACGACCTTCGCGTCGCCGAGAGGGATCTCGTACTGCTCATCAGGGACCTCCTCCTTGAACGACCTGTAGAGCTTCTCAGGCTCGAGGAAGATCACGGGATCAGGATCCCTGATCGAGGCAGTCAGCAGCCCCTTCGCATCGTACGGTCCGGAAGGTATGACTACTTTCAGCCCCTGGCTATGCACGAAGAATGTCTCCGGACTCTCGGAATGCAGCTCCAGAGCCCTGATACCGCCACCCATAGGAGACCGCAGGACCATCGGTACGGACCTTGTCCCTTCCGTCCTCTGACGGAACCTGGCCATGTTATGGTTTATCTGATGGAACGCCTCGTAGGAGAACCCGACGAACTGGATCTCGGCTATCGGCTTTATGCCGTTGAGCGCGAGGCCTACCGCAGTCCCTATTATGCCTGCTTCGGCAAGCGGGGTATCAATCACCCTGTCAGGGCCGAAATCCTTGAACAGCCCGTCCGTCACCCTGAATACGCCGCCGTCCTTGCCGACATCCTCTCCCATGACGATGACCGATCCGTCGTTCTGCATCTCCTGCCTTATAGCCTGGTTTATCGCCGTCACCATGTTCATCTTAGTCATTGCTACCACCGCCGACCCTTGCAGAGACCTCTTCCTCGAGCATCTTCTTCTGGTCCTTGAGCTCCTGCGGCAGGCTCGCATAGACATGGTCAAACAGCTCGTCGGGTCCAGGAGGCGATATCTTCCCTGCGCGGTCGACCGCGTCATCGACCTCTTTTGTCACCTCCTGTTTCACCCACTCGCCGTACTCATCGGTCCAGGTGCCAATCTTCTCGAAATATCTCCTGAGCCTGGCCAGGGGATCCCGCTCCTGCCAGAACTTCAGCTCTTCCTCGGTCCGATACTTCGACGCGTCATCGGACGTCGTATGATCGCCGAGCCTGTACGTTATGGACTCTATGAGGGTGGGGCCTTCCCCCCTCCTCGCCCTCTCGAGGGCTTCCTTCGTGACCTTGTATACCGCAAGGACGTCATTCCCGTCCACCTGCACACCTTTTATCCCCGCGCCTATCGCCTTCTGCGCTATCGTGTCGGCGGCGGTCTGCACCTTCCTTGAGGTGGATATGGCCCATTGGTTGTTCTGGCAGAAGAAGATGATAGGTATCTTGAACACGCCTGCAAAGTTCATGGCCTCGAGGAAATCACCCTCCGAGCTTGCCCCGTCGCCGAAATAGACAAGTGCGGCCGATGTCTCCTTCCTCAGTTTCGATGCCCATGCCAGGCCGACGGCATGCAGCGTCTGGGATGCGACGGGTATCGCCACCGGCAAGTCCCTCGATGCAGGGTCGTTGCCGAACGCCCTGACGTCCCCCTTCCAGGACTGGACTATGCTCGCGCGGTCCACGCCCCGGGTCACGTACGCTCCGGTCTCGCGGAAACTCGGCACCATCCAGTCGCTCTTGTCCAGCGCGTATGCGCTGCCTACCTCGGAGGCCTCCTCACCCCGGACCTCCGCGTACGTGCCTATCTTCCCGCTCCGCTGCAGCTTGAACAGCTTCTCATCGAATGCCCTGACAAGCATCATGAGATGATAGATCTCCTTTACCTTATCTTCCGGCAGGTCGGGTGCGAGCTCCCTGTCCAGGTTCCCGTCCTTGTCGAGCACCTCCACGTACTCGACCTCAAATGTGCCGATCACTTTCCTTGGCATGCTCCCACCTCTTTTTCGTGATCCTTCTCGAGCAGAGCCTTCATGAAAAGCTCCCCTGCCCTGTATGAACTTCTCACAAAGGGTCCTGATGCGACATAGATGAAGCCTAACTCCTCTCCTATCCGCTTGAGTTCCCTGAAAACTTCGGGAGAAACGTACTCCTTGACAGCCAGGTGCTTCGACTTCGGCCTCAGGTATTGGCCTATCGTGAAGATGTCGCAACCGACCGCCCTCAGGTCCTTCATCGCCTGGACCACTTCCTCTTTCGTCTCCCCAAGGCCGAGCATGATCGCTGATTTGGTATAGATCAAAGGGTCGATCCGTTTCACATTCTTGAGCACCTTGAGCGACTGCTCATAGCCGGCCCGTGGATCCCTGACCGATCTCTGCAGGGACCTGACCGTCTCGATGTTATGGGCGATGACATCGGGCTTTGCCTCTATGATCTTCTTAAGCGGGTCTATCTCCCCTTTGAAATCGGGGATGAGCACCTCCACCCTTGTCGCGGGCCTCTTCTTCTTGACCCTCGCTATGCACTGCGCGAAGTGCGATGCTCCGCCATCAGGGAGATCGTCCCTGTCCACGGATGTTATGACCGCATAGTCGAGCCCCATCTCGGCTATCGCATCGGCCAGCTTCTGCGGCTCGAAGGGGTCGAGAATCCTCCCCTTCATCGCTGTCTTGACAGCGCAGAACCTGCAGCCGCGGGTGCAGGTATCGCCCAGCACCATGAACGTCGCAGTCCCTTCATTATGCCAGCACTCTGCCATGTTGGGACAGTTGGCCTCTTCACAGACGGTGACCAGGCCGCGTTTCCTCAGCGCATTCTTTACCTTCGAGAAATCGGTATCGTATGCAGGCCTGATCTTGAGCCATTCTGGCTTTGAAAGTACTTCGATTGTCTCTGTGCACCTCTTTTGCAATCCTAATTCCAAAGGTATTATTTAAATGTTGCGTGCTCCTTCCCAGGGGTGCGAAAGCCATTTCTCCTTCAACGATCACTGCCGGGACGCGACCATGGAGACGCTTGCGGATATGCCCCATTCTCCGCAATATTTAAAAAGAAGCACCTACCGTATGTGAAACATGGAACGATTCTTCAGGAAACCCATCACGAAAGAGGAGCGGGCCATCGGCTATTTCTCGATGGAGATCGGGCTCGACAACAGGATACCGACATACAGCGGGGGGCTCGGCATCCTCGCCGGCGACACGATCAAGAGCGCCGCGGACCTCAACGTGCCGATGGTCGCGGTCACGCTCCTGTACGAGAAGGGCTACTTCTACCAGAAGCTCTCCGAGGACGGACAGCAGTCAGAAGAGCCCGTGGAATGGACGAAGGAAAATTTCCTCTCAAGGGTGCCGGAGCAGGTCACCGTGACCATCGAAGGACGCACGGTCAGGATCGGCGCATGGGAGATGATGGTGGAAGGCGTCAAGGGCTTCGAGATCCCTGTGCTCTTCCTGGACACCGACATCGACGGGAACAGCGACTACGACCGGACGCTGACCGCGCAGCTCTACGGCGGCGATACCTACTACCGTTTCTGCCAGGAGATGGTGCTCGGGATAGGGGGCCTGAGGATGCTCGAGACGCTCGGCTATACGGGCATCAGGAAGTATCATATGAACGAGGGCCACGCGAGCTTCCTCGCCGTGGAACTCTTCGGCCAGCTCGAGCACGAGAAGGACGTGCTCGCAGAGGTGCGCAGGCGCTGCGTGTTCACGACCCATACGCCGGTGCCTGCAGGACACGACAAGTTCCCGGCCGAGATGGTGAAGAGGGCGTTCCCCGATTTCCCGTTCGGGGAGCCGAACCTGCTCGACGCGGAGGGCAAGGTCAACATGACGCTGCTCGCGCTGCACTTCAGCGAGTACGTGAACGGCGTCGCGAAGAAGCACGGCGAGGTGTCGAGGGAGATGTTCCCCGGCTATCCTATCCACTCGATCACGAACGGGATACACTCGGCGACCTGGGTCTCCCCTGCGATGGAGAAGCTCTTCGACAAGCACATCCCGGGCTGGACGCATGACAGCTACTCCCTGCGCTACGCGCTCGGCATCCCCGGCGAGGAGATCTGGAAGGCGCACCAGACCGCGAAGCAGCAGCTCATCGACCGGGTCAACGAGGAGACGAACGAGGGGATGAGCTACGACGTGTTCACGATCGGGTTCGCGAGAAGGGCGACCTCCTACAAGCGCGCTGACCTCCTGTTCCACGACATCGACTGGCTCAAGGCCATCAGCACGCGCGCAGGAAAGATCCAGATCATCTATGCGGGGAAGGCACATGCCAAGGACGGCGGCGGCAAGGACCTGATCAGGCACATATTTTCCCTGCGCGACCGGTTGGGCACGGAGATCAAGCTGGCGTATCTCGAGAACTACGACATGGCGCTCGCCAAGATGCTCGTCTCCGGCGTGGACGTCTGGCTCAACACCCCTAAACGCCCGTTGGAGGCGTCAGGCACGAGCGGGATGAAGGCGGCGGTCAACGGCGTGCCGAGCTTCTCCGTCCTCGACGGTTGGTGGCTCGAGGGCTGCATAGAGAACATGACCGGGTGGTCGATCGGCCCAAAGGAGATACTGGAGAGCCAGGACGAGGCGGACGCGAAGAGCCTGTACGAGAAGCTCGAGCGCGTGATCCTGCCCACGTTCTACAGCCAGCGCGACCACTGGATCGCCATCATGAAGCATGCGATCGGCATCAACGCATCCTTCTTCAACACGCAGCGCATGGTCAGCCAGTACGTGCTGAAGGCGTACTTCCATTAGGGTGGAAGGGGATTTCTCCCCTCTCTCAGCAACTTTTTTATACTCGTCCTGTCCCCATCCTTTTTTTAGCATGAGGCTTTTGCACTGCATCGAATCGCAGCAGTTCTCCAGAGACCTCCTTTTCGGGCTCTTCAGCAAGGCGGACGACCTGCGCCTGCGCAACGGGGAGGTGCTCAAAGGCAAGATTCTCGCCTCGCTCTTCTACGAGCCATCGACGAGGACCCGCCTGAGCTTCGAGTCCGCGATGCTCCGGCTCGGAGGGACGGTCCTCGGGACGGAGAATGCCGCCCAGTTCTCCTCCGCCGTCAAGGGAG
>JBJKRA010000029.1:0-16833 GCA_046704905.1 Candidatus Woesearchaeota archaeon | reverse complement strand
AAGGCATTGTTTAAAGCAGCAACGAATCCTCCATTAGTGAAAAAGATATATGAACACTTTGATAATAATAAGTTACCTCCTTTTGATATGGCTAAAAACATCCTTATCAGAAACTTTGAAGTCAATGAAAGCAAAACCAAAAGTGCTTGGGAAGTAATTGGGGCAAATGCGAGATTTGTAGGTTTTTTACACACTATTCAGGGTGTTGATTGGATAAATATGAGCAAGATTGGAACAATTAGTGAACCTCAACAACTTAATGATGAGTTAGAAACAAAGGAGGGGGAATCTGATGAAACAGAAATTGCAGAATCAGACAATGAATCAATAGATGAAGAACCAATTACGACTAAAGACGATGGTTCAATTAAAGTATTCATTTCTCATGGAAAAAATAAGAAAGTTTTAGACCAGATTAAAACAACGTTAGAGTTCGGAAACTATGAACCAGTTATTGCAGAATTACAAGAGACTGCAGCTATACCAGTTCCAGAAAAAGTCATGAACGCGATGCACGAATGTGATGCAGGTATCATCAATATCTCGGCTGATGAAACAGTACAAGATGGAAATGGAAAAGAGACATATAAGATCAATGAGAATGTTTTAATTGAAATAGGTGCTGCATTTGTATTATATAAGAAGAAAGTGATTCTTGTTGCTGATAAGCGAATTAAATTGCCATCAAATCTACAAGGATTATACATCTGCTATTATGAAGGAGACACATTGGATTGGGCTTCTGGACTTAAGCTCCAAAAAGCTTTGACGGAATTCAAGAAATAAAAATGTTTGACATGAAAATCAGTACAGCAATTATTTTAGATTTATTTTTAGGCATTGCAGGAGTATTATTTTGGTT
This sequence comes from Candidatus Woesearchaeota archaeon, assembly GCA_046704905.1. Taxonomy (GTDB): domain Archaea; phylum Nanobdellota; class Nanobdellia; order Woesearchaeales; family JAWAQC01; genus JAWAQC01. The sequence goes on along the minus strand of JBJKRA010000029.1, from coordinate 15,971 downwards.
TAGTGATAGTTTCGCGCATGCACTAGGTGTTGTTGGTTTCTTTAAGAGATTATTTGCTGGTATAGTATGTTTCATCATACTTTCGATTGTTACATTTATTGCAACTCGCCATTAAAATTGTCCCCCTTCTATTTTTTAGCCTCTCAAAATTATTGGATTTAATATGTGTTAAATGACCTGAAGCCCGCAGGCTGAAGGCAAGGAAAAGCGTAGGCGAAGCCGTAGTGGTCCCGAAGGGATTTCCGCAGAGTCGTCCCAAAGCAAAAAGCTGACTTTTTAATCAAAAAGTGGGACGATTTCATTTAACCATATATATGCGAAGTGGCTCGAATTCTGCTTCGTTACGGCTTGATTTGCTATTTTTAGCTTGATTGAGTCAGAAAAAGTGTCAAGTACTAACAGTAGTAAAACAACTATTTTCGCCCTGAGTATCATTTTTCCGGATCTTCAAGAGGTACATTCTTTAAAAGCCACAAGTAGCAAACTGATCTATGACTCAAGACATTCTCTACAATATGAAACGGGAGATGCTGCGAAGGAAGCTCTCGCCAAGGACCGTCAAGACATATCTGCAGTATGTCAAGCTATTCCTGCTTGAAAACAAGGACAAAGAGCCAAAAAGATTCTCGAAAAAGGATGTCCGGCAATTCCTCTACAAGTTAGAAGAAAAAGATGCCTCCGGGAGCACATTGAACGTCGCCCATAATGCCTTACGGTTCATGATGATAGAGATCCTCCATAAATCGATGTACTTAAAGATACGTTATGCAAAAACGCCCGTAAGAAAACCGGAGTACCTGACAAAAGATGAAGTCGGAAGGATCCTGGATGTTATCAAGAACCCGAGACATAAATTATTGATCTCATTGATGTATGGAGCCGGTCTCAGAGTAAGAGAAGTTACCCATGTTAAGACCTCAGATTTCAGTTTCGAAGAGGACATCGGCTGGGTGCGGGGAGGAAAAGGGAACAAGGACAGGCCGTTCATCATCCCGCAAAAGATAAAAAAGGGGTTACAGCATCTATGCGAGAAAGAGAAATACTGGACATTTCCCGGAAGGCATGGCGCTCTCTCTACAAAAGCAGTACAGGCAATTGTTGAGGATGCCGGGAAGAAAGCAGGAATAAAAAAGCATATCCACCCCCACATGTTTCGTCATTCCTTCACGACACATCTCTTGGAATCAGGAATAGATGTGACTTCTGTCCAATCATTGCTCGGGCATGCAAGGCCTGAGACGACTTTGGGCTATTCCCATGCGCTAAGGCCAAAAATGATTGCAATAAAGAGCCCTCTGGACGATAGATACTGATCGACAGAAAAAAGACCTACCACCGCGACAGTTCCTGCTCGACGCGTCCTGCCCATGTCCGAACGATCTCCTGGATCGTCGCGCGTATCGCCTTCTTGTCCTTCAACCGGTAGACGAACGTATAGCCCCCGCCGGAGAGGTTCTGCTGCGAACGCTCGAGGATGCCCTTCTCGTACAGGCGTTTGACGCCGCGCTGGATCGTAGAGAGATCGAGACCGAGAGCCGTAGCGAGCTCGCTCGTCGCGTGCCACTCGTCCGCTTCCTTGGCGAACGCCATCATCAGCCGGTAGTCCGCCTTGGTAAGGGCGAAGCTGCATTTGATGATATCGTCAAGGTCGATCTCTTTGCAGGCGAAGTCGATCATGGTAGAGGGAAAAAGGTTTAGATGGAGGCGAAGATCTCCTCGACCTTCTGCTTGAGCACCGGTTTGGGTGCGAAGCCGACGATCCGGTTGACTTCCTTGTTCTTGTTGACGACCACAAGCGTAGGGATGCCGCGGATCATGAAGTGTCCGGCGAGCTCCGGCTCTGCCTCCGTATCAAGCTTGGCGAACTTGAGCTTGCCTTTATACTCCTCGGAGAGCTCCTCGAAGACCGGCGCCATCATGCGGCAGGGCGCGCACCATTCAGCCCAGAAGTCGATGATGACCGGCGTCTCGGACTTCGCCACTTCCTGCTCGAAATTGTCCTTGGTTATATGCACAAGATTGCTCATTATCACAAACCTCCGTTTTGTAACAGTACTGCTAGAAAGCAGCTGCGAGTTATAAAGGTTATGGAATACAGGAGAAAAGAAAGAAAAAGTTGAGGCACTCAGACGACCCAGGGCGGGCTGCCGGAGAAGAGGACCTTTGGCAGCGGCGGAAGGATCAATACGACCTCAGGCCGGGAGAACACAAGGAGGATAGCGCACCTGTAGCGTCCGGTAATAAGGTCCCGCTCTGACAGCCGCATGGCAAGATAATGCCTGATGCCCTCCTCCTCACCGCCCCTGCGGTAGAGCTTTTGTGCGCCCCTGCGCAGCGCCTCACGTCGCTCGGGGGAGAGATCGTCCATACGTATGCGCTCCGCGTATCCTTCTATGTCCCGCGCCTGCAGCTGGCCTTCGCCCCAGAGTCTGCTGAGCGGTACAGTCTCTATCCCACGGGACTAGAGCAGCCTTTGCACTTCGGCTAGATAGCCGCCGACCTTCCGCGGCTGCCATCCGTTGAGGAAGCCGTGCTCGTCGCTGAGAAGCACGGAGAGCTCTACCTCGTGCAACAGCACATTGCTCAGGGAGAGGGAAAAGTCCTCAAGCTTTTTTGCCAGTTCCCTATCGTCCTCTGCGATATGCTCTTTCGGGCCTGCGCCCCAGAAGAACACGAGGCGTAGCGGTTTCCCGCAGAGCACGGCCTGCGTCGCCGCGTCCAGCACCGCTTCAGTCTCAAAGGACCGCACGACGGCGCTCTTCTCTTCGAGAGCGAACATCCTCTTCAGGCGGGAGCGCATCGATAGGAGGAACAGCAGGTTGTCCTTGTTCACAGCCTTGGAAAGCTCAAGCGTGCCGTAGCCGCACTCCTCGAACGCCTCATCGACCAGCTCCTGCTCGCTCTTCCCTGCGCTCGCAGCCGCGAGCATAAAGACGCTCTCGCGCTCATCCTCTTTATCCCCTACAGGAAGGCCTGCGCCTGTGGCGAAGGGAAGCTTCTCACGCCAGGCGATCCAATCCGGAAGGCGGTCGGCGAGCGCCTCACGCAGTATGACCTTCGTAAAGAGCGTCCCACGCTTATGCCTCACCTTGCTCTGACCGGGAAGACTGAGCGCGAAGCGTACGAGCTCGGTATCCAGGAACGGCGCACGCAGCTCGATCGTCGCCGCCATGCTCGTCCGGTCGACCCTTGGCAGCTGCGTCCTGTGCAGGTGCGCGGTCATCAGCCGGGAACCATCCTCGATCTCCGCAGCGTTGAGCCTGGTGAACTCGTTGTAGCCGGCGAAGAGCTCGTCAGCCCCTTCGCCACATAGCATGACGCGAAAGCCCAACTCGTTTGCCCTCCGCGAGAGCGCGAGCGCCACGTACGAGTGCCTGATGGTGTTGGCCTCGCTTGTCTCGCAGATCCTGACGAGCTCACGTATGTCGTCTGCAGTCGGGTCGGAGAGCTCCACCACCTCGAAGGATATCGCGTGCTCCTCGCAGTAACGCACGGCTACCGCCCGGTCGCGCGAGTCGTCCGTGCCTGCTATAAAGGCAGTGATGTCTTTTTTGTACCGTCGAGCAGTAGCGAGCACCGCGGCGCTGTCCACTCCCCCAGAAAGCAGAATCCCTAGAGGGAGATCACCGGGAAGGCGCTTCCTGACGGCGCTGTCGAAGAGCTCGCGAAGCCGCGTAAGGGCCTTTTTCCGGTCATAGCCGAGGGCGACCTTCTGCGGAAGCGAAAAATAAGGTATCGTCCCTTCATTGGAGAGAACCGTTCCCGGAGCCACCTCGCTGATCGGTGCGCGAAGTATAGAAAGCTGCTTGACCTCTGACGCGAAGAAGTATCTCCCGGAGGCGTCCTTCGCCTGGTAGAGCGGCTTGACTCCGAGAGGGTCCCGTGCCACCACCCAGCGCCTGCGTAGCGTATCGTACAGGATAATCGAAAACATCTCCGAATCGATATGCTCGGCGAAGGACAACCCATACTCCTCGTAGAGATGCGGGATGACTTCAGTATCGCACTTCGTCCGGAACCGGTGCCCCTTCCCTTCCAGCTCTCTTCGAAGCTTCTCGTGGTTGTATATTTCGCCGTTGAGGACCGCATGGACCGTGCCTTCCTCGTTGGTGAAAGGCTGCCTGCCCTCATCCCTGTCCACGATAGGAAGGCGGTTCGCCCCGAGTCCGGCTCCTTGGACAACAGCCGTCTCGAAGGCGCGGCCGCCTCGGTGCATAATCATACGCAAATGCCTGCGCAGAAGTCCTATTGTCACGTCCTTGCCGAAGATCCCTATGATGCCGCACATGTTGTTGTCACCCCTAATTTAACTACTTTCAGGTGATTAACAAATAACTATTTTTATCCTCCCAATTAGGACTATATCTAAAACTATTTATAGGAGAAGAGAAAGAAGAGGGAACATGGACACCGCCATCCTCGAGGACCTGGGCCTGACGAACGCCGAGATCAAGGTATATCTAGCGCTCCTGGAGCTGGGGACCAGTACGGCAGGCCCTCTTCTCGCGAAGACCGATCTCCAGAACAGCGTGGTCCATAGGACCCTGCACAGCCTGATAGAGAAAGGCCTCATCAACTATGTCATGGAAGGCCGGCGTCACTGCTATCAGGCGACCGACCCGGAGAATTTCTACGCCTTCATCGAGGAGAAGAAGCAGCGCTTCGCCCAGCTCCTGCCTGAGCTCAAGGTCCGCCAGCAGTTCGTCCAGCAGAAGGAGACGGCGACGGTCTTCAAGGGGATACGCGGCATCAAGGAGGTCTACCGCCAGCTGCGCGAGAACCCTGGCAAGGAATACCTCAGCTTCGGCGGCAGCGCAGAGGTCACCGCCACCTTAGGGACGGTCTGGTGGCGCAACCACCATCTCAAGCGCGTCCAGCAGAAGATGCCGGCCCGCCAGATCTTCGACGCGACCGTACAGTGGCTCGGGGAGGAGTTCAACAAAAGACTGCCACTGACAGAAATCCGTTTCCTCTCCCAGGAGTTCGCCCAATTGACCGAGACCGTCATCGTCGAGGACCTTGTCGCGATCAGCGTCTTCGTCGGCACGCCCTACGCCCTCCTGATAAAGGACAGGCTCGTGGCTGACGGCTACAGGAAGCATTTCGAGCTTATGTGGAAAGAGGCAGGCGACAGGGAGAAGGGGAAACGGAAAAGAGAAAGAAAAGGGAAGGTTTAGCCCCGCTTGAACGCGGCGACGTCCTCGATGGCGTTGATGTGACCGAGCAATGATGTCCGGCAGCAGTAGCGCTTGAGACCGAGGTCCGTCAGGACCTTGCCGGCCTCCTCGCCGTTGTCGACCCGCTCCTTGAACTCCTCGTAGAGATGGCCTACAGGCTTTCCGCAGCTCCAGCACCGTATGTTGATCATCATCTGTCATGCACCTCTAACGGTAGGACTTCTGGCGTTTCGCGCGTGCCTTGGAATCGTTCGGCTTCCGGGTCTCCTTTCGCCTGACGTCGGCGACCAGGAGGTTCCTGTCGTAGGAGAGGAAGGCCTTCTCGAGCTCCTCGCTCTTGGCATGGGCGACGAGCGCCTTGGCGATCGCGAGGCGTCCAGCATCGGCCTGGCCGGTGATGCCGCCGCCGATCACCTTGACCTCGATATCGACCTTCTTGGCCAGGTCATCGGCCAGGACAAGAGGCTCGGTGAGGCGGAGCCTCGCGAGCTCCGGCCTGACGTGCTCGAGCGCTACGCCGTTGAACGTGACCTTGCCGGTGCCTTTCGTGAGGGTCGCCCGCGCGACGGCGGTCTTTCGCTTTCCGGATATGACGGTTGTGGTTTCTTTCATATTTTGGCACCCAGGAATCTGCTGATGTCGGCGAGCTTCACCGCCTTGAGCGTCGGGAGGTCGGACGCCTTCTTTTCGAGCGTCTGGAGCTTCCCCTTCTCGTATTTGGGCGGGAGGCCTCGGAAGCACCTGACACGCGCGAACGCCGCCCTGCCTTTGGGCTGCTTGTACGGCACCATGCCCCTGATCGTACGCTTGACGATGAGCTCAGGAAGGCGCGGGAAGAACGGTCCGGTCGAGTGCGTGCCGCGGTCGGCGCGCTGCTTGTAGCGTGCGAACAGCTGGTCGCGCGTGCCGCTGATCATGACCTCGCTGCAGTTGACGATCACGATCTCTTCGCCGAGCATCGCCTGCTTGGCCGCATAGGACGCGAGGCGTCCGAGGAGAGTCTGTGTTGCATCTATGACGATCATTGGTATCACCCGAGGAGCTTCGCGTTCTTCGGCTTCGGATTGGCCTTCATGAACTCCGCGAGCGGATAGGCCTTTGATCCTGACTTGGCGATCTTGGCGAGCGCGCTCGCCGAGAACGTGTGCGCGGCGATCGTCACCTTCTTGGTGAGGTCGCCGTCGCCGAGCACTTTCCCCGGGACGACGATCACGTCCTTGTCCTTGGCGTAGCGCTCGATGCGCGAGAGATTGACCGCACGCTGCCTGCGCGCGGGCTTTGCCAGATCGTCTGCCACGCGTCGCCACAGCGGCAGGGACTGCTCGGAAGACGCCTTCCTAAGCTCCGCAACCAGTGTCTGCATCTGTTGATTTTTCATTTTGGCTCACTTGGGAAAGGTGGTGCGGGGGACGTGATTCGAACACGCGCACCCACTAAGGGACTAGCCCCTCAAGCTAGCGCATTTGACCAGGCTCTGCCACCCCCGCATCGGGTTCCCTTTCCTTCCTTCTTTGGCGGGAGGTCCCTTAGAGGGCCTCTTTCACCTCATGCAATTGTTTGGTGAACTGGGCGACAGCTTCGTTGAGGATCTCTTTCGCAGACAGCTGACCGTAGGACTCCACGAAGAACAGGATGTCCTTGTCGCTGTGCTCGATCGCGACGCCGTGCTCCTCGCAGAAGCCTTCGACGGCCTCGGTGACGAGCAGGGGATCGAGCACCTTGAGCTGCTTGCCGCTCACGCTGAATATTTTCGGGTACTTCTTCTCGATCGCAGCGAGATCGGCGTCCTTTCCCGGTACCGGGACGGCCGCGCCACGATAGTACACGTGCGCAGGGGACCACTTGGCATGGACGAAGCCCTGGCCGAGCACGGCGGTGGCGATGAACTCGATCTCCTGACGTTCCAGGAGCATGACGATAGGAGTCTTCGGATAGACCGGGATGACCTTGCGGTCCTTGGAGGCGATGGACTCGGCGTACACCGTGCCCGGGCCTTTCGCGGAGAGCGACATCTGCAGCGTGCACTTCGCGCAGCCCTCGCCGCCGCAGGTGCACTCGCTCGGCAGCACATAGCTGGAGAGGTCCGTCTTGAGGGGAAGCAGTCCCAGCCGCTGCGCGACGATCTCGTCGTAGAGGGCCGAAGAGTTCTTCGAGAACTGCACGCGCTCGATAGCCATCGTCGGGACATAGTCCTTGATGTAGCGTCGCAGCACGTTCGCCTGCCGGAAGCCGAAGCCCTTGAGCAGCAGGACCGTGGTGTTCTCCTTCTTGACCGTTGCGAGCTTCGTGATTTCCATTTTATACGCGGCGACCCCGTCGCCCTCCTTTCATGCGGCAGCCGTCATGGGGGATTGGCGTGACCTCCTCGATGATGCCGACGCGGAATCCCATGCGCGACAGCGTCCTGATGGCCGCCTGCGCGCCTGCGCCCGGATTCATCGGGCCGTTGTGCCCTCCCGGAGCCCTTATTTTGACATGGAGTGCGGTGATGCCCTTCTCGCGGGCGTTCTCGCCTGCCTTCTTCGCCGCGCCCATTGCTGCTGTAGGAGAGCTCTCCAGGCGGTCGGACTTGACGACCTGTCCGCCAGACGCCACGGCGACGGTCTCAGAGCCGGTGATGTCCGTGATGTGGATGATCGTGTTGTTGTAGGACGAGTAGATGTGGGCAAGCCCCCAGCGCAGAGGCGCACGGGTGTCGTTTCGTTCTTCGCTCATCTTCATGCAGCCTCCTTCTTCTCTGGTTCGGCCTTCTTATCAGGAGCAGGCTCTGCCTTCGTAGCGGGCTTGGCCTCCTCCTGCTTGGCCGCAGGCTTCTTCTCCTCTGGCTTCTTCGCAGCGGCGGCCTTGGACTCCTCTTTATTGTGCTCCGCCTTCTTCGGCTCTGGCTTTGCCTTCAAAGCCTCCTTTTTGGCCTCAGGCTTCTTCGCCTCTGCCTCGGCTGCCGGCTCGGACACCTCGCGCGCACGCTCTGGATGGGCGGCATCGGCGAGGGCGGAATTGGCCGAGAAGCTTATCTGCGTCTCGTCCGCCACCCGTACGAGGTAGTTGGGGGAAGTGACCTTCCTTCCCGAGATCTCGATGTGCTTGTGCACGATGAACTGGCGCGCCTGACGCATGGAACGGGCAAGCCCTTTCCTGAACACCAGGGTCTGGAGCCTCCTGTTCAGCACGTCGTGGACCTCAAGGCCCAGCACGTCATCCACCGTCGCGCCCTCCCCCACAAGACCGTACTCGGAGAGCTTGCGCAGGAGATCGGCGCGCTCCTTGAGCACCTGGTCCGAGGTCGTGGTGATCGTGTGCTTCGCGAAGCGCTGCATGGAGCGCAGCCACGAGTGCAGCTTCCAGATCTCGCGCTTGTTCTTGAAGCCGTACTCCTTGACGAGAGCCTTCTCGTCGTCGATGCGCTTCTTCTGCCAGGGATGAGCCGGCGTGTCGTATTTCTTCTTCGGTTTCTTAGGATCGCCCACTGTTCTTCACCGTTCACTTCTTCCGGGCTACGCCCATGACCTTGCCCTTGTTCCTGCGGAAGTTGGACTTCGTGCGCTGTCCGCGCAGCGGGAGGCGCAGGCCATGTCGGATGCCGCGGTACGTCTTGATCTTTCGCAGGCGCTTGACATCGTCGCCCTGGACGAGCGTGATGTCGGTCGTCATCAGGTGCATGTCCTGGCCGGTCTCGTAGTCCTTCCTGCGGTTGAGCATCCAGACCGGAGCGCCCTTGGCCAGGGGGTCCTTGAAGAAGGCGTTGATGGTCTCGACCTCTTGGTCGGAGAGCTCGCCGACCTTCTTTGCCTTGTCCATGGAGAGCAGGTTGCACGCCATGTTGGCCATCATCGGGCCTACCCCTTTGATCTGGGAGAGGGCATGGGCAAGGGGCTTCTTGCCGTCGATGTCCGTGTTGTAGATACGGACGATATAGCGGGTTTCTTGTTTTTCTTCTGCTTGCTTTGCCAAGGTGATATCCTCGAATAATGGTCTTTGGAGAGCTAGAAACAGGATTTCTAGCCCTCTTGGTCGCCCCGAAGGACTCGAGCTTGTAAGGGGTGGGGAAAACGGAGGGGTATATAAAGGTTTAGGTTTTGGTCGGGAAAAAGGGAAAGAAGGGAAAAAGGTTTCACTCCTCGATGAAGTCCTCTACCTTGAACGGCAGGTCCTCGTCGCTCTTGGCCTTGCCGAGCTCCTTGAGGTACTCCTTGGCGAGGATGTAGAAGATCAGCCCGAGGCTGTTCTTTCCCTTGTTGTTCGCAGGCACGACCAGGTCGAGGTTGTTGGACTGGTTGTTCGTGTCGCACAGACCGATGATGGGGATGCCCTTCTTGCGGGCGTCGGCGATGGCGTTCCGGTCCGGCCATGCGTCCACCACGAGGAGCAGCTTGATCTCGACGTAGTTGCGCAAGGATGGGTTGGTCAGGATGCCGGGCGGGTAGCGTCCGGGATAGGAGCGGCAGCCCGTCACCTCCGAGAACTTCTTGATCACGCGCCATCCGTTCTCGCGCCTGCTCACGACGAGGATATCCTCGGGGTCGTAGCGTGCCATGAACTTTGCGGCGATGGACAGGCGTTGGTCGATCGTCTGCAGGTTGAGCACCGACAGCCCGTCCGGGCGGATCTTGTAGATGAACGGCATCATGTACTTGTTCTTGAACTTCGTCCCGATGTGGATGCCCGCCTTCAGGTAATCCTTCATCGGCACGAGTAGCGTCTCCTGTTCGTCTGTCATGGTATTTTCCTCCTATCAGAGAGGCAAGAGAAGTGCGCTATACTGCATTTCTATCGCCTCAGCAGTTGTGCACAGGGTCCCATCGTCGATGGCTCTTCCCTTGCGCTTCGGCTTTGTTAATCTGCAGGGAAAGAAAGAGCGTATATAAGGGTTGCGGTCGCACAGCAAGCGATATAAAGAAGTGAGAGATACACCGCCGCCATGGAACCGTACGAGATGGGCTACAGGCTGCTCAGCTACATCGGGATGCCGGAACTGAACAGCGAGGAGAAGGAGATCTTCAAAGGGCAGTGGGCCCCGACCTACAGCGAGGAGAGGTCGATCGTCGACACAACATATCAGCTCTTCGCCGAGACATTGCCGCTCGCGCTCAGCAAGGGCATCGAAGGCGTGATGACCGCATATACGCGTCTGGAGAACATCGGACAGAAGCTCAAGGAAGCAGGGCTACGCACGCTCGACGACAGGGAGCTCGAGGCCGTGCTCGACGCCTCCTAGCCGTTATAGATCCGCGAGAACCACGCGACCGACGCCTCCTCGGAGAGATGCAGGCCTGCCGCAGTCACCAGTTTCGCGAAGCGTTCGGTGTCCTCCTGCAGGCTCTCGCGTTTCGGGAGATACCTTGCGACCTTCTGCAGCAGGTAGCTGCAGAGATAGCCTTCGCCGTTGACGAGCACTATCTCCTTACCCTCCTTCTTGATAGAAAAGCCGTCCACGCTCGCGACAAGGCCATCCTTTTCGTACAGGCGCTTCGACTTCTGCGTGAAGCCATAGGCAGACAGCTCAGAAGCGTACACCGCCTTGAGCGTCTCCTTAGGCGTGTGCGTCTCGGCGAACGCGGCATCGGAGAAGGGCGGAGCATCAGAGCGGGAAAGCGAAAGCACCCTGCCCAGGTACTTCTTACTCACCTGCCGGGGGCCTTTGGGCGTCCAGCGGCTGCCGACCGCGTACGCGTAGTCGTTGCCCTTGATGTGCTTGATCCGCAGGAACATGGGAAGAAAAAAGGAGGGTTAAGTATAAAGGTTTTTTGTTTGGGAACAGGCACCTATTACTAATGCATGAGTATTGAATCATTCAAACTTAAAAAAATATGCCATAACAGAAGTTTTAAATAGAACATGCATCCCATTTTTGTCATCTGGTGGAAATATGAGAGAGGAGACTTCAGGTTTTGCAATCGCTTCCCTCATATTGGGGATTGTTAGTATCATCATAGGTTGGATACCTGTTGTAGGATGGATTCTGTCCTTAGCAGGACTTATCATAGGTATCATTGCAATAGGGTCTATAAACAAAAAAAGAAACCTTGAAGGAAAGGGCTTTGCAATAGCAGGTACGACACTGAGTTCAGTTGCATTGATCATTTGGATTCTCATTCCCAGCCTGATTTTCGGAGTTTTTATAGCACAGACGTCTTCTGAACTCCAACAGAAGGCATTCGAAACAGGACAGATGTCAAAAAACCAAGTCTCAACAACTATCAGCCCTATCCTCCTTTTCGCAGAGGACGGCAGCAGCCAGACGCTCAGCGATTTTTACCTCAAGGCGAAGCTCGCCCCTGGCTCTGACCCGATCAAGCTCAGCGAACTGCTGCTCTCCTTCGACCTGCAGAACAAGACCGCGGATCTCTCCTATTCGACCGGCAGCTGCACGGCGAGCTCGGCGACCGGTTTCGCGACGAACGGGGCCACCGGTAAGGGCAACTTCACGGTGACCTACCTGATTTCTTCGTCAAACATGGTGAATGGCTACATTCAGCGCGGCGACATCGTGGAGTTCTGTTTCGCATCCCCACGGCCGGTCAATGAGGATGAGAACATCGACATCGAACTTATCCCGAAGGTGGGAACCCCCACAACTATCAACGCGGCGACCCCGAATATAATCAACGAGCAGCGTCTCGTCCTCTACCCCTGAACAGATGGACCCTATCCAGCTCACCGGCTACGCCGCAGGACTGATCATCGCCTTCTCCCTCACGCCGCAGGTCATCAAGGCGTGGAAGACCAGATCCACGAAGGACATCTCCATCACCTGGAACTCCATCTACATCTTCGGCCTGCTCCTGTTCCTCGCCTACGGCATAGGCCTGGGCCAGGTGCCGATAATAGTGTCATGCAGCATAGAGGTCAGCCTCGCCATCTCTCTCATCGTAGCGAAGATCCTCTACGGGTGAAAAGAGATTCAGTAGCTGATAGTCTCGATCTCCTCTAGAGAGGAGAAATGCTTGACGTTCCGGGTCACGATCATCTGCACGCCGCCCGAAAGATAGCTCCCGGCGATCATGGAGTCCTGGTGGCCGACAACAAGCCCTTTTTCCCAGGCATTCCTGTAGAGCCTGCCGGCAATCACGGCCGCTTCTCTTCCGAAGCCCAAAGAGGGAAAGGACTGCATCGCATCAAAGAAGCGCTTTTGCTGGTCAGGAGAAAGGTTCCCGCACAGGAATTCATAGACTACAAGTTCCGATACGCGGAGGTGGCGGGCGTTCGCCCGCATGAACCCTACAGCTTCCGGCACTCCCTTAAAGAAGTCGATGAGGAAGGTGGTGTCAGCGCCGACGGTCCCAATCCCTGTTGATTTTCTTTCTGGCATCCTCTACCTCCTTAAAATCCGTGTCATGGAATATTCCAGCAAAGCGTATAACATCCTCACCGCTCCTGCTCATGGACAGGATGGTCTCAGAAAAGCTCCGCTTGCCCTTGATGGACTTAAGATAGTTGTAAGCCTCATCCGTAATGGTGATGGAAGTGGTACCCATACAAGTACTAGTACTTGTACTTGTATATAAGCGTTTGGATAGGGATATAGGAAAAAAGAGATTGAAGGGGGCGGGAGAAAGCCTACACAAGAAGGAAGAATGTTCTAGTGCGGCAGCCTCGACGCCGGGTTCGTGCAGTTGCCGTCGGTGATGCACTGCTGGATAGCGGTCTCGATCTGCGCGCCTGTGTCGGCATCCGTATCGTAGCCGACGATCAGCTGGTCGCCGATGAACGTGCCCGGAACCCCTTTCACGGGTTGGCCATATGCCTTGGCGAGCTGCGTATAGAGGTTGCTGTTCGCCTGGTCTCCCCAGACCTCTGCGGAGCGGATCTCGAGCTGCGGGTACTTCGCCGCCATCTTCTTGAGGAACGGGATCTCCTTTGCGCAGTGCGGGCATCCGTCGCCCCAGAAGAGCATGAGGACCGTCTTGTTCGTGCTCGTGTCGAGCAGCCCGTGCGGCGAGGGGAAAGGCTCGGTCTCGCCCACCGTGCAGCCTGCGATGGCGATGACAGAGACCATAAGCAGGGCGATCAGTATCCCCTTAAGAAACGTCATGCCGTGGAGTGGGACTCAGGAGATTTATAAGTCTTATGAAAATGGGCAGGAGAAGCTAGCGCCAGAAGACAGGGACATCGTCGGTGCGCTCGTAGGGACGGGCGAGGAGCGGTCCGCGGCCGGAGGGCTTTCCCGCCTTCGCGTCGAAGAGGAGCGCACCCGTGGCGGCAATCATCGCGCCGTTGTCCACGTTGTACCCGTCGGGGAGGATATAGGCCTTCGCCTTCCTCGCCTTCACCATCATCCTGGCCATCTCCTGCAGGCGCCGGTTGCACGCCACCCCTCCGCCGAGGAGGAGCTCGGTCTTGCCGGTGTGCGCCATGGCGCGCTCGGCGACCTCGAGCAGCATCGCAAAGGCAGTCTCCTGGACGGAAAAGCACAGGTCCTCAAGGGGCACCTTGCCGGAAAGGCCCTTCACATGCGTCAGCAATCCTCCGAAGCTGACGTCCATGCCCTTGACCGTATAGGGGAGCGGGACGAAATTCCTGCCCTTCGCAGCGAGCGCGGCGATCTTCGGCCCGCCCGGGAAGCCCAGATTGAGGCTTCGCGCGAAGGTGTCGAGGAAATTCCCTATCCCGATATCGAGCGTCTCGCCGAAGATCCGGTAGAGCCCTGCCTCGTAGGCGATGACCTGGGTGTTCGCTCCGGAGACGTAGAGGAGGATGGGATCCCTGGCCTTCGTGAGCAGCCTGCCTATCTCCAGGTGCGCGATGCAGTGGTTGACGCCGACGAGCGGCAGGCGGTGCGCAAGCGAAAGGGTGCGCGCGGCGAAGATCCCTATGCGGAGGGTATGGCCTATCCCCGGCCCCTGCGACACGGCGATTGCGTCGATGTCGGAGAGGGTCGCTTTCGCCTCGGCGAGGGCCCGCGAGATGACCGCACCGCAGACCTCGACATGATGGTCGGCGACACGCGCAGGAATCATGCCCCCTTCCTCTGTCGTGTAGGGGTCGCGGACATTGGAGAGCACCTTCAGGCTCTGCCGGACCCTGCCCGGCCTGTACGAGACCACGCCCGCGCCGAAGGTATGCGCGGTCGTCTCGATGCCGAGGATGCGTGCCATGCGGACAGGGGGAGAAAGGCGATATATAAAATCTTTCGGCAGGCGGCTATGCGGCGCGCTTCCTCATCTCCTCTTCGAGACCCTTCATGGTCATCCTGAACCTGTTGAGCTCGCCTGCTTTGGCATCGAAATTGAAGAAGGCCTCCCTGCCGGGCATCACGGAAATCAATGGCTTTCGGTAGCCGTCTACCGCATGCTCATATTCCCTGACGATAGCGGAAGCGTCCATCTTGCGCAGCGCCGACAGCTCCTTCCCGGTCAGGTGCACGAGCATCGCGATGAGTGCAGGACCGATATGATAGGCGTAGTTCTCGAGAGCGTCCCTCTTCTTCTGGATAGCGTCCCCGAGATCAGGCAGCGGCTTCTGCTCGAGCAACCTGACAAAGTATGTCCTGAAATCGGCAAGAAGATCCTCATAATCCTTAGCGAGGGCCTCTGCCGCCCGCTCACCCCGGGGATAAAAGTGTGAGACGAGCTGCTGGCCCGTGAAGCCGTGGAGGGCCGAGGGAACATACACGGCTATACCCTCAGAGACGACAGTGTCCCGCAATGTCTCAAGGGAGATACGCATGTCCTCGTACGCTTGGAGAGGATGGGAGAATCTGCCCTGCTGAAGGCGCGAGAGCGCATGCTTGATGATCCTGATATGCCGATCACGCAGATCATGGAAGAGGAGATTGGACATGTGCCACAGGTGCGTCGCCTCATGCTGCAGCGCTTCGGTAAGATCAGAGCTGAGAAGAGGTTCCATATATTCCTTGATCTCCTTTCGTAGCCTTTGGGCATCGGCATCGGTATGTCGAGAGTTAGAGAGGGCGCGTAGCTCTGGTTCCATCTTCCTGACGGCCCTTATGTAGCAGAGCTTGTATATCCGCTTGAGGTTGACATAGATGACAGCACGTCCTTTCTCATAATCATCAACCGACACCCACGCCGAAGCGAAGGGATGCATGAGTCCCTGCTTAGGAGTAAGGTCGACGAGGAAGACGATGTGCAGTACGTTCGGGGAATAGTGCAGATGGGAGCATACATCAAAGACCGCTTTGTGGATTGACGCGACATAGGCGGTGAGGGTAATGCTCGGACCTGAAGGCAGCATCACCGAGTGCAGGAGCTGCGGTTCCTGCTCGACGAAGTTGCTTTCTATCCCATGTTCCATCTTCTGCTCGACATCAAGCACTTCCATCTCGCGCTCCTGATAATAGAGAAGGACAGTGGTGTTCGGCACAGGAAGCTCTTCGCTCGCGACATAGCGGACATTATCGAGCAGGAGGACCTTACGAGGCATAGGAGGACCGCCTATCCTAAAGCATATAAGCCTTGCGCTTTTGACAGAAAAAGGAGAAAAAAGGTTTCAGAGCCCCATATCGACGAAGAGCCCGGCGCGGTAGTTGTGCCCCGGACCGCTCTGGTAATCAAGCGCAGGGCCGACAACGTACTTGCCGATGAGCGCGCCGATGCGCATCCTGACGGTATACACAGGGCTCTTCTCCGAATACATCGCGAGGGTCTCCAGGCTGGCCTCGACAGACGGGTGCTCATCGTCGTCCGTCGCGGTCAGGTAGATGTGCGGCTGCAGTGTCTTGCCGGAGGTGAGGGCCGTCGTGACCTCGGCGAAGCCCTTGACAGGTCCTGCCGCTACCGGGACGAAGACGCCGAGGCGCGGGTCAGGCCTCTTGCCGCTGCCCATCTGGTAGGA
>JBJKRA010000028.1:0-4169 GCA_046704905.1 Candidatus Woesearchaeota archaeon | reverse complement strand
TGAAAAATTTATATATGACGCGTGTTCAGGAGACGCCATGGCAAAGATTGCGGTCGATGTCGTCCTGCTGCCTTCGACGGAGATGATGGAGAGGGCGATCGCCGTCAACAAGGAGCTTCTCAAAAGGGGCGAGGCCAAGATCGTTCTCGACAAGGAGAGGTGCCTGCCGCACATCTCGCTCTGCATGGGCTGCATCGATGAGGAGAAGCTTCCTGTAATAGAGGCCATCCTCGATGGGATCGCGGCTGAGTTCTCCGCATTCCGTCTCGAGGCGACAGCCTTTGGGACCGAGGTCATACCGACAGGAAAGACCGTCTCCTTCTTCACCATCGGACATCAGGACGGAGTCCAGAAGCTGCACGAGACCGTGATGGGCAGGCTCTGGCCCTACCTGTCCTACGACGTCACGGTTCCTATGCTCTTCAATCCGCCGGAGGTCGAGGAGGTGACGCTCTACTGGATCAGGGGATATGCCAAAAAATACGGGGACCCCTCAATGTTCCGCCCGCACATAACGGTCGGTTTCGGGAAGACCGATGGGGTGGGAAAGCCTATCCCTTTCTCCGCGTCGAGAATCGCCTTGTGTCATCTCGGCAACTACTGCACCTGCAGAAGGATACTCATCTCCTCTGATCTTCGTTGAGCCCGCTCACTTCTGCTGGAACTTGTATCCGGCGAAAGAGATGAGGGCGGCGAGCGAGACTATGACGGAGATCATCGGATCCCACATCGCCGAGAACAGCACGAGCAGCGCCACGATGATCGCAACGACAGCCTCGTTTTTCGGATGCGGACGTCTCATGTCATTTCCGGTTCTTCCGGTAGTTCATAAAGCTTTCGCTGTTCCCTCTTCTGCAGGAATTCACAACCTTTAAAAAGCCCTTTCTCTCCCATAGGAAGATGGCATATTCCATCTTTTCGCGTTTCGCGACCCCAAAATACCGCTGGCTGTCCCTTATCGCCATCGCGCTCGGCCTCGCGATCGTCATCATAGACAATACCGTGCTCAACGTCTCGATCCCCTATATCCTGCGCGACCTGCACGCCTCGTTCACCGCGATCCAATGGGTGATCTCCGGCTATGCGCTCTTCATCGCGGCGATGCTCATAACGATGGGCAGGCTCGGCGACCTGTACGGGCGAAAGAGGATATTCCTTACCGGTGCGGTGGTCTTCGCCATAGGATCGTCTATCGCCTCCATCTCCCCGAATTCCGCGGTGCTTTTCCTCGGAGAGGCCATGATCGAGGCGGTCGGCGCTTCCATGATGCTGCCTTCAGCCCTCTCGCTGATCGCCGCCACCTTCCAGGGCAGGGAGCGCGCGATAGCCTTCGGCATCTGGGGGAGCGTCGCAGGGGCATCGGCCTCTGTCGGGCCGCTGCTCGGCGGTTTCCTCACCACCTTCTACACCTGGCGCTGGTCCTTCCGGATCAACGTGCTGGTCGTGCTCATAACGCTCATAGGCTCGGTCTTCATCATGGAATCGAAGGGCGAGGGCGAGCGCGCGTTCGACTGGACGGGCATGTTCCTGAGCGGCCTCGGGCTCGGCACGGTCATCTTCGGCGTGATCGAGGGGCAGACGCTGGGCTGGCTTTCCGCGAAAGCCGCGCTCTTCGGCTGGACGCCGCCTTTCAGCCCCGTGCCGCTGATAATCCTCGTCGGCCTTTCGCTGCTTTTCGCCTTCGTCCTGCACGAGCGATGGCTCGAGGCGAAAGGGAGACATCCGCTGCTGCGCATGTCCATATTCTCCGACAGGGGGTTCACGATAGGCCTCGTGCTCCTGTGCCTGATGGCGTTCGGCCAGATCAGCACGTTCTTCGTCCTGCCGCTCTTCATGGAGAACGCCCTGCACCTATCCGCGTTCAAGACAGGGGTGCTCATGCTCGCCTCTTCCATCTCCATCTTCCTCGTCGGGTCGCTCGCAGGCTATATTGCATCGCGCACCCGGGTGAAGTACGTGGTCGTCACGGGCGGGCTCGTGCTATGCGCAGGCTATCTCTACCTGATCAGCTCTCTGCACGGCCAGATAACCAGCTGGACGCTCGTGGGGCCGCTGATCGTGTTCGGGACGGGCTTCGGCCTGGGATCGAGCCAGCTCAACAACGTCATCATCTCCTCCGCCCCGCTGAAGGTGGCGGGCGAGGCAGGCGCCATGAGCACGACGATGCGACAGGTCGGAGCATCCCTGGGCATCGCCATCATCGGCTCGGTCTTCGCCATGGCGCTGCTCTCGCAGCTCGTGGCGGGGGTGCACGCTTCAGGGCTCCCCTCTTCGCAGCAGCAGGCCGTGGTGACCGCGATGCATCAGATAGACCTCGAGAGCGGGAACCTCGCCCCGGTGTACGCCGTCGCAGACAACGCACAGATGCAGGTGACGATCAGCGAGTCCCTTGCGGGGGCATCGCGCGTCGCGCTGTGGGTGTCGTTCTGCTTCATAGCGCTCGCGACATTGCTGATGTTCTTCCTGCCGCACATCGAGGAGCGGCACGGAGGGGCCTAATCCCTGCTCTCCTTGAGGAGTTTCTGCAGCTTCTCGTCCATCACGTCCATAGCCTGCTTGAGGTTTATATCCGTAGCCAGACCCTCTTCAAGGTGATTCATGAGATTGATCGAGGAGTCGGGAAAGGCCCTTGTCGGGAATCCTCTCTCTTTGTAGTTTTTTATCTCCTCTCTTACTCGTTCTATGGTCCTCGCGACGTCTGATACATACTGGTCCCACATGGCCTCTTGCTGGATCATGCGCCTGAATTCGATTTCCATCTCCTTATATATCTTCTCAAGGAGCATTCTCTTCTTCTCCTCGGTGAAGTCGAGCCTGGCCAGTTCCTCGTAGAGGTCCATGATCTCCTCGAGCTCTTTTTTCTTCTCCTCGTCCTTCCTTGTATCTCTTTTGTACGCGTAGCACTTCTCCTTGATTTCTCTGCTGATCTTCAGCATTTTCTGTTCGACGGCCATGTTGTTTACCTCGTTTTTCCCGTTTCCTGTGGTGTTCGGTATATATGTTTTGTGCCTCTTTGCACCTCCTGTCTCGTCATCGCAACCGTATATGAGAAAGCTTTATATCATCGTTTTCTTTTTCCTTCTCTCATGATCAAAGCCATCATCTTCGACTGGTTCGGCGTCTGCACGGTCGAGAACTGGGGGGATTGCGTCAGGCGGGAGCTCACGGGCAGATGGGGCCTGCCTGCGGAAAAGATTACCGTCGCCTACAAGGCGCATCTGCAGGACTTCATGTCAGGAAGGCTCTCTGCCGACGGGTTCTTCTCGAAGTTCATCGGCGCGCTCGACCCGTCGCTCGATCCTGCTTCCTTCCGTTATCTTCTTGGGATCGTACCCGCTCTCAACACCGAGTTGCTCTCGCTCATCCGCGACCTGCGAAAAGGGTATAGGACCTACCTGCTCTCGAATACCGTCGATGGGCTCTATTCGGCGTATGAGGAAAAGATCGCTTTCGCGGATTACTTTGACCGGACGTTCCTTTCCCATATCCTTTCCTTGAGCAAGACCGACCCTCGAATATGGGATGCGGTCCTCAGGGAGATACCTTTCCGGCCGGCTGATCTGCTCTTCATCGACAACAAGGAGAGCTACCTTTCGGTTGCGGCAAAGCATGGTGTCCAGACGCTGCGCTTCACGAGCAATAGCGAACTCGCTTCGGCGCTCGCAGAGAAAGGGATTTCTGTCCGTTGATCTGTCCTATTTCGGCGCGCAGGCTACCATGCCTTCTTTGGTCGTCCTGCAGGTCCCTTCTATCATGCCCTTGGGCGCAGAGAACGAGCAGGCGCTTCCTTCTGCTTTTCCGGTGCAGGCGTCTATCGCGGGCTGTGGCGGACTTTGCGTCTGTGTCGTCTGCTGCTGGCCCGGCTGTATCCTGATGGGCGTTCCCCGGAAGCAGCCGATCGTGTAGGGGTATTCCCTGGTCATGACGTAATGATACATCGAGACGTTCTTTCCGTGCCAGTCGATGACGCTTGTCATCCCGTGGCAGGCGTCGAGCTCGGCATCGGTGATCTCGGTGCCGTTCGCGTCGTACATGCTCGTTATCGGGAAGCCGTCGAGGGCGTAGCCTACAATCGCGTCCGGTTCCGTGATGTTTGGCATGCAGGGGCTCGGGCCGTGGTAATGGTATTCCCCCGCCGACTGCGGGTGGCCGTCGCAGATGTCCTGGAC
>JBJKRA010000027.1:0-23781 GCA_046704905.1 Candidatus Woesearchaeota archaeon | reverse complement strand
TTCCGGAGCAGGCGTGCTCAAAGGGGATTTCGTGTCGTCGAGCGGTGCCCAGCCGCTGACGCTCGCCTTCTCGAACGGCGGCACGCAGCAGCCAAAGCAGGGGACGGTCTGCCTCGCTGCGGACTGCCAGAGCGGAGCGGCGGTCAACCTCAACAACCGGCGTGTGGACATCACCAAGAACATCCCAGGAACGGTCGACCTGACGCTTTCGCAGAACGAGATCAGGTTCACCCCTCCAGCGGCAGGCGGCAGCACGGTCGAGGTGAGCATGAAGGACCTGAAGGTAGGCTTCCAGGCAGAGACCACCTTGGACAAGGCGACATCGCTGGACGGCAAGTATCTCCAGATACCCCAGGACAGCGGGACCCCCCTGCTCCTGACGCCGGCAGGCGCTCAGTCCACCACACTGGACAATTATAAGACTCCAAGCGGTGAAGCCGTAGTGGCGATCTACACGGACGGCAGCGGCAATCAATACTATCTGGGCATGGACAACAAGCTCTATGCCGCTGATAGCGCTGCACCGATTGTCGGCGTCCAGGTGGGCACCTATGTGCCGCCCGATGCGCTGGTCAACACCATCAGCGTGGACGGCATGCAGACGAGGATAGATAACGGGAAGCTTACCGTAACCACAACGCCTGCAGTCCCGGAACCGAAGGTGTTGGACCAGCACCTCTCGAAAGTAGGTGTCACTGCCGTGAAGCTCAAATCCGGAGGCAATGCCCAGATAACAGCCCAGCACCTTACTTATGACATAGTTACAGGTCCTGACGGGAAGCAATACATAGCCTTCAATCCGAAGGAAAATAATGTGGGTGATAACTACTTCCTGTCCCAGACAAGAGCGGAGCTGGCCAAGCAAGGCAATGACTACCAGGCCGTCGAGTATTTCGACGCCCAGGGGAACCTGTACCTGTACGACACAAAAACGGATAAGATGATTCCAATTGGTGGCGCATCTTCGGCGAACGCGCAGGCAATAGCGAAGGACTATAGCAGCATGAAAGATCAGCTTGAGCTGGGCTCCACGTCGGGGGCTGTTGGCAATAACCCTGTTCAGGAGAATGGCAATCCGCCTGCGACGCAGGTCACCTATAAGGCGGCGGATGGCACCTCATACACTTACACCATCAAGAAGATGAGCGACGGCAAGACCTATCAGGTCTACCACGACAGCTCGACAGGCACAGACTACTACTATCTCACCGGCGGTCCTGGCGTGCAGCCTAAGGATATCGGCACCAGGTACACGCTAGGCAAGGATGGCAGCATGCAGCCTTCCATCAGTAATGGCAACCCTGCCGTCTCCTCCAATCAGAAACTCATGCAGGCATATGCCGCGCAGGATAAGAATCTTGTCCAGTGTCCGGATGGCTCGTTTTCGCTGGACAACTGCAATGCCAAATCAGGGGGTACCCAGACCGTATATCCCTCTTACCTAGGGACCAAGATAGGGGACGCACAGAGGATAGCAAGCAACGACGGCAGCTCAGCGCAGGAGTACCAGCCGACGCAGATTACCGTCGGAGGAAAAACTCTCAATGCTGCGGTCAACATCCAGTCCGATGGTACAGCTTATGCTGTGGTGGAAAGCGGTGCACGATACAAATATGACACCAAGAAAGGGTGGGTGGCAGACACGAGCGGGAATTCCGCTTATTCCTCCAACATTGACACCATGCTAAACAGCGTACAGGAGAAGCAGCGTGATGCAGTGATTACAAGCGCTGTCGACGAATACTATAAGGCTTACTCTAATACGTATTCCAAGTCAATAGTCCCGGTCCCCAAGGTCTCATATGCTACGGATGGGAATTCGGAATCAATCACTGTGGATGGCACTACATACCCCCTCCAAAAAGACCCCAAAACAGGGGAATATGTGCTGATCGGGACCAATGGGAATCATTATGCCTATTCGATAACATCATCGGGATTTGCTTCGCCGAACCTGCAGCTTCCCTATCCCTCGGGGTTGATTGATTCCCAGACGCAGAAACAGGCTTCCCTTGTGGAGGCATCGCCGCAAACCACCCAGGACATCTGGCTAAACCCCTTTGACAAAGCAAATGAGAACCTCTTGACATCGCTCGTCAAGGCATATAACGACAAGTATGGACCGAATGCTGGAAAGGGCGGTGCGGGCAGCAGCCTGAACCTGAATACGGGCACGGGCAATCCTCCTCCCGGATACAACACTGTCCCCGCCGATGCGACCGCGACCGGTCCGGATACGAACCTCAAGACGGGCGGTGCGGGCAGCAGCCTGAACCTGAATACGGGCACGGGCAATCCTCCTCCCGGATACAACACTGTCCCCGCCGATGCGACGGATACGGGATCTGTCTACTTCAATGCTCCGCCGCAGCTGTCGCAGAAGACGGCGGATGGCCTTACTTTCAATGTGAACACCGACAACAGTGTCAGCATCCAGGGCACGCAGCTATACACCACTGCCGTGTCAAATGCGAATGCCGGAACCACCACGCTTTCGCCACCGGACGACTTCATGCACGCAGGCTACAGCGATGTGACCGTACAATGGGTATATGAGCCATGGAACGACCGCACGATGGCCGTCATAAACGGGGATTATAACAACAGGGTGGATCCGACCTCAATCAGCAATCTCCAGGCTACGTATGATCAGTACAAGTTCATCCAAAGTTATTATCAGGCAGACAAGGGCCAGTTGAACGCATGGGCAAAGCAGCACCCGCTCAAGATGGATGGCAGCAACGCCGTGCCTGCAAACGGCGGGTGAATCCTTCTCCTGGGGATTCGTCCTCCAAACCTTTAAATATCTCTACGCCTCTCTAGATGACGATACCCGTGAACGATAAGCCCCCGAAATCCGTCCTGCTCGCCCTCGAGACGAACGAGCGCACCGAGACCGAGATTTACGCGCGTCTCGCAAGGCGCGCAAAAGGGAAGAACGCCGAGGTCTTGCAGAGGCTCGCAGAGGACGAGCGGCGTCACCATGATTTCTGGAAGTCCCTGACCAAAGAGGAAGTGAAGCCAAGACGTCTTTTCATATGGTGGACACTCTTCATGGCGAAGGTCTTGGGCCTCACCTTCGCATTGCGATTGATGGAGCGCGGAGAAGAGACCGCGCAGGCCAATTACGCAAGGATCGTCAGGGCCGTCCCCGAAGCGAAGAGGATCCTCAAGGACGAGGAGGACCATGAGCAGGAGCTCATCGGTATGCTCGAGGAGCAGCGTCTCACCTACATCGGTTCTGTCGTCTTGGGATTGAACGACGCGTTAGTAGAGCTCACCGGAGCATTGGCAGGCTTCACCCTGGCGTTGAACAACTCCAAGGTCGTCGCTGCGGCAGGGCTGATTACCGGTATCGCCGCGACGCTGTCCATGATGGCCTCGGACTACCTCTCGCAGAAGACCGACAGGACGAAGAAGAACCCCTTCATCTCGGCAGTGTACACCGGCGCTGGCTACATCGTGACCGTCATCATCCTCGTCGCCCCGTACTTCATCTTCCACAACCTCTACGCCTCATTGAGCGCGACGCTCGCATTGGCCATCATCATCATCTGGGCCTTCACCTACTTCGTGGCCATCACGCGAAACGAGCGCTTCTGGCCGAAATTCCTCGAGATGGCCGCGATAAGCCTCGGCGTAGCCATAATCTCCTACGGCATCGGCTACCTGGCGAAGATCCTATTGCATGTCAGCGTCTGAGGCGGTAGGCTATAGGGGGGATCAGGCGGCCGCTGGAGCCTTTTTCCTCCTTCTCTGCAGCGCGCCAATCCGCAGGATCGCGACGACCATCAGGATCGCGCTCACCCACTGCACCGTCGTCAGCACCGTCCCATTGACGAGGTAGTCCAGCGCGACGGAAGACACGGGGAAGAAGAGCTCCGCGATCGTCGAGACCATAGCTTTCACGTTGTGCAGCCCCCAGTAGTAGATGAACATCGAGATGGTCCCTGAGGTGATCGCGTCGATGAGGAGGATCGTCCAGTTGAACGCGGTCGCGGAAAGGATGCCCTGGATCTCGCTGAGGATGAGCACCAGGAAGAGCATGATCACCATGGTGAACCCCGCCCGGTAGAACGCGACCGTCGTGTATTTGTACTTCGCTGCCACCTTCCGTCCGAACACCGTCGCGCTGCCCCAGGCGAACGCGGCAAAGACCGCGAGGAGCGCCGCGTACGTGGTGTCCGCTCCGGTGTTGAAGTTAGGGAGTCCGAAGCCGAACGCGAGGAAGTAGCTCGCGACGAACGCGACGGCGGCCCAGAAGTAGAACCGCGCGCCTGCGCTCTCCTTAAGGAGAATCACGGCCAGAAGGATGGCGAAGACCGGCTGGAGCTGCTGCAGGAGGAGCACCACGGACAGCTGCTGGAAATGCACCAGGAACAGCGCCTTGACGATCGCGAGCGTCCCGAGGGCCCCGCCGAAGAGGGCGATCAGTCCGAGATAGATATAGTCTGACAGGGAGAACACGGAAAGCATCCGGTACTCGCGCCACAGGAACACGTTCAGCACGGCGAACGTCACCAGATGGATGAGCAGCACCGCGACCGCGGCGTCCAGGTTGGACAGCCTCGGCGTAAGCACTATCCCCTCGAAGGCCCACAGGAACGCCGCGAGCATGATGGCAAGGACGCTGACAGAAAGGAGTGTCTTTTTTTCCATCGTGCTAGATGTCGAGGTTGCTGACCTTCTGCGCGTTGTCCAGGATGAAGCGCTTTCGCGGCTCGACCTCATCGCTCATCAGGAGCGTGAAGATCCTGTCCGCCTCCACCGCGTCGTCGATCGTCACGCGCTTGAGCGTCCGGGTCTCGGGGTTCATCGTCGTCTCCCACAGCTGCTCGGGGTTCATCTCGCCGAGGCCCTTAAAGCGTTGGACGACGATGGTGTCCTTGCCGGAGAGCCCTGCGACATACCGCTCCTTGTCCGCATCGTCGCGTGCGTAGTACCGTGAGACGCCCTTACGCACCAGATACAAAGGCGGCTGGGCCAGGTACACGTGGCCTCCTTCGATCAACGGCTTCATGTAGCGGAAGAAGAAGGTCATCAGCAGGGTCGCGATGTGCGCCCCGTCGACGTCGCTATCCGTCATGATGATGATCTTGTGGTAGCGCAGCTTCTCGATAGAGAACTCAGTGTCGATGCCCGACCCGAGCGCCGAGATGATCGTCACGACCTCGTTGCTGTTGAGTATCCTGTTCAGGCGGGCCTTCTCCACGTTGAGGATCTTTCCCCGCAGGGGCAGTATCGCCTGGAACTCGCGCTTCCTCGCCTGCTTCGCGCTGCCGCCTGCGCTGTCCCCCTCGACGAGGAAGATCTCGCTGATCACGGGATCGGGGCTCGAGCAGTCGGCGAGCTTGCCCGGCAGGCTGCTCGACTCGAGGACGCTCTTACGCCTGGTCAGCTCCCTGGCCTTCCGTGCGGCCTCACGGGCCTTCGCCGCCGTCTGGCACTTGCCGATGATGAGCTTTCCTATCGCCGGATGCTCCTCGAAGAACTGCATGAGCTTCGCGTGCACCAGCGAGTCAACAATCCCCTTGATCTCCGAGTTCCCGAGCTTCGTCTTCGTCTGGCCCTCGAACTGGGGTTCGCGCACCTTCGCCGAGATCACGACCGTGAGACCTTCTCTCGCGTCGTCGCTCGTGATCTTCGTGTCGCCCATCTTGTTCTGGTCGGCGTAGCTGTTGAGCGTCCGTGTCAGGGCGGACTTGAGGCCGATCACGTGCGTGCCGCCTTCTATGGTGTTGATGTTGTTGACGAACGAGTAGAGGTTCTCGTTGTATGTGTCGGAGTACTGCAGCGCGACCTCGACGGCCGTATCCTCCTTCTCGCCGCCGATATAGATGATGTCGTGCAGCGGCCTCTTGTTCGTGTTGATGTATTCGACGAAGGACTGGATGCCTCCCTCATAGTGGAAGACCTGGCGCTTGTCGTCGCGCTCGTCGACGAGCGTGATCGAGACCCCTGCGTTGAGGAACGCGAGCTCCCGCAGGCGCGCCGCGAGCGTCTCGTACTGGAAGACGGTCTCGGTGAATATCGTGCTGTCCGGCAGGAACGTGATCTCCGTACCCGTCTCTGCAGACTCCCCTATAGAGGTGATGGGCGCGTGCGGCTCGCCCTGGCGGTATTCCTGGTACCAGATCTTCCCGTCCCGCTTGACCTTGACCTTGAGCCACGTCGAGAGCGCGTTGACGACGCTCACGCCGACGCCGTGCAGCCCGCCGCTGATCTTGTACGTGCTCTTGTCGAACTTGCCGCCCGCGTGGAGCTTGGTCATGACGATCTCGAGCGCAGAGACCTGGTATTTGGGATGGGTGTCGACCGGTATGCCCCTGCCGTTGTCTATCACCGTGATGGTGCCGTCCGCATGGATGATTACCGTTATCCTCGTGCAGTAGCCGGCGAGCGCCTCGTCTATGCTGTTGTCCACCACCTCATAGACCAGATGGTGCAGGCCCATGGCACCGATGCTGCCTATGTACATGGCAGGCCGTTTGCGCACGGCCGAGAGGCCCTCGAGGACCTGGATGTTGTCCGCCCGATAGTCGTTCTTCTGCTCTGGTTCCAAAATGGATATGCACCTCTGTGCTCCAGGGGTGCAGAGGACTATTTAAGGGTTGTCCCTTTGTTGCTGTGATTATGGCAATGTTTCAACCTTGATGCAGAAAGTATTCTCGATCAAGAAAAGGGAAACGGAAAGAAATACAAGAAAAACAGGCGCTAGAGCCTGCCCTTGGCCTCCTTGAGCGCGGCGAGCACCTCGTCCGGATGCCCCGGTATGTCCTTGACCCCGTACCAGACGCCGACGAGCCTCCCCTTCGGGCCTATGAGGAAGGTGCTCCGGTGCACGCCCATGAACGTCCTGCCGTACATGCTCCGTTTGCGCCAGACGCTATACGCTTCTAGGGTCTTATGCTCGGGGTCGGAGAGCAGCGTAATCGACAGGTTGTGCTTGCCGCAGAATCTCGCGTGGCTCTTGCCGTCGTCCGGGCTGACCCCGAGGACCGTCGCGCCCTCCGCTTCGAACGCCGCCTTCTTCGCGGTGAAGCCGATGGCCTCTGTCGTGCAGCCAGGGGTATCGTCCTTCGGATAGAAGTAGAGCGCGAGCCACTTGCCCGAAAAGTCGGACAGCTTCACGGTCTTGCCGTCAGGGTCGGGAAGGGAGAACGCGGGAGCCTTTGCTCCTGTCTTGAGCTCGGGCACGGTTTCACGCCTCTTCGAAGCGCTTCTCGACGAATGCCCAATCCACCACGTTCCAGAACGCGGCAAGATAGTCCGGGCGCCTATTCTGGTACTTAAGGTAGTACGAGTGTTCCCAGACGTCGACGCCGAGCAGCGGGATCATGCCCTCCGAGACCGGATTGTCCTGGTTGGCCGTCGCGACGATGGCAAGCTTGCCGTCTTTCTTGACGAGCCATCCCCAGCCGGAGCCGAACTGGCTGCCGGCAGCCGCCTGGAACTGCTCCTTGAAGGCGTCGAAGCTGCCGAATGTCGCGGTGATCGCATTGGCGAGCTTTCCTTTCGGCTCGTGGCGCTCGACAGGGCCCATCATCTGCCAGAAGAGCGTATGGTTGAACGTCCCGCCCCCATGGTTCCTCACGGCCGTCCGGATGTCCTCAGGTATCGCGGAGAGGTCTGCGAGCAGCTCCTGGGCGCTCTTCTTGGCGAGCTCCGGGTGCTTCTCTATCGCGGCGTTGAGCTTGTTGATGTAGGCCTGATGATGCTTGGTATGGTGTATCCTCATCGTCTGCTCGTCGATGTAGGGTTCGAGCGCGTCATATGCGTAGCCGAGTTCCGGAAGCGTGTGTACCATTCGTATCACCTTAGAATAACGATTGTTAACTTAGCAATGCATGAAAATATTTATAGCTTTCGCTTCTGTGTTCCAGAGGTAGGGACGCTATGCTCAGGAGAGGGCAGCCGGACTGTGGTATGCGGTCTGGTAGGGGAGAAGCATGTTGTAGATCGGGTTCTCCTCGAGCGTGAGCATGACGCCTTTCGGCTCCACCGTCTTGTTCGTATAGACTGCCTCATACCCGTATTCTACTGCCTTCGACGCGTCGGAAAGGATATCCGTCCGGTCCTTGTCGCTGTAGTCCAATCCGGGAAAGGCCCCGGTGAGCAGCGCATTGATGGTCCCGTGGAGCTTTTCGCCAGGAGTCCGCCTAAGGATCTCCGCCACGCGCGCCTCCACTGCATAGAGGGAGAGTTCCGGATCAGGATGGCCTCCCTTCAGTGCAGAATAGATTCTTTCCAGAGGGAAGTCGCTGAGCAGGACAAGCTTATCTTTGGCCGAATGGCCCCTGAAACGGAACATGGTTGGAGGGTACGGGCAACATGTATTTATATCTTCGGGAAAATACCACTTGTTAGTGGTGTGTCTCCCCTGTCTGCGCGGCGATTTCCAAAACCTTTTTAAGGGCTATCGCCCTCCGAAGGCCCATGGACATCGAGGAGAGCATCTGGAAGCATGCGCTGAAGAACGCTGCGAAATACGGCAGGACCGACGCAGGCAAGCTCGTAGGGAAGGTCCTCGGCGATGTGCCAGAGGCAAGGGCGCAGATGAAGGCGATCATGCCGGAGATCCAGGAGATCGCCGCGAAAGTCAACGCGATGCCGAAGGAGGAGCAGGAGGCGATGCTCAAGGAACGTTTCCCCGAGACCCTGGAGAGGAAGGAGCATGACCTCTTCGCTTCCATCTCGGTCAAGGGTCCTGTCATCACGGCCTTCCCTCCCGACCCGAGCAAGTACCCCCATCTCGGCCACGCCAAGGCCGCGCTCATCAACTACACCTTCGCGAAGAGGCACGGCGGCAGGTTCTACCTCCGCTTCGAGGACACCAACCCCCTTCTCCCGAAACTGGAATTCTACGAGCAGTTCAAGAGCGATCTCGCATGGGTAGGCATCGTCCCTGATGAGGTCTTCTACGCCTCCGACTACCTGGACTATCTCGCCGAGGTCATCACCGCCTTCCTCATGGAAGGCCGTGCCTACGTCTGCACCTGCGATCCCGATACCATCAAGCGGTCGAGGGAGAAGGCGATAGCGTGCGCCTGCCGCGGCCGTGACCCTGCGGAGAGCCTCGAGCTCTTCGAGAAGATGCAGCTCGGCGGCATCCCGGAAGGCGAGGCGATTGTCCGCCTGAAGATCGATCTCGCCCACAAGAACTCGACCATGCGCGACCCCACGGTCTACCGCATCATAGAGCATCCCCATCCGCGTGTCGGCAGGAGGACCCGGGTCTGGCCCAACTACGACTTCCAGAACGCGATTCTCGACGGCAGGCTCGGCGTCACGCACCGTTTCCGCAGCAAGGAGTTCGAGCTTAGGAACGAATTGCAGGGCCTCATCCAGGGATGGGCAGGATTTCCGAGGACGCACATCACCGAGTTCGGCCGCTTCAACCTGGAGGGCATACCCTCCTCAGGCAGGATCATCCGCGAGAAGATAGCCTCCAAGGAGTTCATC
Organism: Candidatus Woesearchaeota archaeon; assembly: GCA_046704905.1. GTDB lineage: Archaea > Nanobdellota > Nanobdellia > Woesearchaeales > JAWAQC01 > JAWAQC01. The sequence continues at coordinate 14,319 of JBJKRA010000027.1, read as the reverse complement.
GGCTGGGACGATCCCATGCTGCACACGCTCGTCGCGCTCCGGCGCCGCGGCTTCACGCCCGAAGGCATCCGCAACTTCCTGCTCGCGACAGGCATCACCAAGAACGAGGCGACCCTCACCTGGGACGACCTGATCCTCACGAACAGGCGCATCATCGACCGGACAGCGAACCGTTATTTCTTCGTCGCCGACCCCGTCGCGATCACGGTGGAGGGCACACCGGCGGTGACCGTAGGGCTCCGCCTCCATCCGGAAGAGGCGGAGAAGGGAAGAAGGCTTGCCGTCGACGGGCATTTCCTCGTGGCGAAGGCGGACAAGGAGCGCATAGACGCCCTCCCGGAGGGCTCCATGGTCCGCTGCATGGACGCGATCAACTTCAGGAAGGAGAAGGGAAGGCTCGTCTTCGACTCCGCCGAAGTGGATGCCTACAAGGCGTTCAAGGGAGAGAAGATCATTATCCACTGGCTTCCGAAAGAGGGTAACGCCAAGGCCACGGTCTTCATGCCCGACCACGCGCTCGTCGAAGGGGCCGCGGAGCCGACGATAAAGGGCCTGAAGCGAGGCGACCTCCTGCAGTTCGAACGCTTCGGTTTCTGTAGATTGGACGCCATAGACGGCGACACCTACCGGTTCTGGTTCACCCATGGCTGAGGGCAATCGATCCATAGAGGATCTGGAGAAGCGCGTCCATGCGGTCGTGCAGTACCATAAGCGTCATCGCCAGGCGGTTCAGAAGTACAGGCTGGACCAGAAGATAGGGGCTCCGGACGAGTCAGCGGCGATAGAGGGCATCCTCCCGAATCTCCTCTCCCCTGTCATGGAGCTCCCCATGCTCAGGAGGCCAGGCTACCCCGGCATAGAGCGTACGAAGCAGAGGATTGCCGACGCGCTCGATGCCGCGGAGCGCTATATCGCCGTCCTCGAGGCCTATCCGGAGATCAAGCAGCACGAGGTCTTCCCTCTGGTGGACAAGGAGCACAGGATCATACGCACCGTCCACTATCCGGGCATCATGGGCCATTACCACGCCCCTAAGGACTACATCGACGCTTTCCTGGAGAGGGTGAAGGCGGAGAAGCGCATCGGCGACGCCGAGCTCAAGGGCATGGTCGAGGAGACGAGGAGGAGGCTCGCCGAAGAGTACAGGTGACGCTGTTTCTGCATGGCATGTTCAGGAAAAGGAAGAAGAGAAAAGGGTTAATCGTTTAGCCGCAGCTGCCCGTCGGCGTCGTCGCTGCGGTCGGCGTGGTCACCGTTATGTTGTCGCATGCGGCAGGCATCGCCCCCGAGGGGAACCCTGCGCACAGCGCCGCCATGTAGTCGTTCGCGGTCCGTGCGCCGCTGTACTCCTGCCCGTCGAAGAAGAGCGTCGGGGAGGCCTGGGCGCCTGTCACCTGGTCCAGCTGGTACTCCTGCTTGATCAGGCTCATGCCCTGGGTCTTCTCGCAGTCGGAGATTTTCGCGGTATCCAGCCCGAGGGATTTCGCGACGCCGGTCCAGCACGAGTCCGCGTTCTGCGCCGTGCAGTTGTCGTCCATCGCGAGCGCGAAGCTGAACCACTTGTCGATGCCGTACATGTTGTACGTACACATCTCCCTGATGTCCTGGTGCAGCTCCTGGCCGCCGTGCAGCGAGCAGTACTGCGTGCCGTCGGTGTCGTTCATGCAGCCCGTCCCGCTGTTGTAGATGATGTAGCGCGGCTTGAAGTTCGCCTCGCCCTTCAGCTGGTCGTAGACCGGCTTCAGGGTCTGCTCAGCCTCGTTGCCGTAGGGGCAGAAGCTCATGATGAAGAAGTCCACCTGGGGCTTGCCTGCCTGGAGGCCGAGCTGCTGGTTCATCTGCGTCTGCGCGGCAGCACGCTGCTGGTCGTCGATAATCCATGTGGAGCCGGTCGCTGTCGGGTCCAGGATGAGGTACTTGCCCGTGTCATGGAACAGCGGCTGGATCTGGGTGTTCGTCGACCATCCTGCGCTCTGCTTCGCCTTCTCGTCAAGGATCAGCGCCGGAGCGAGGGTGATGTTGTAGTCCTTGATGAACTGCTGCCCCTGCGGGTCGGAAACGTCGAGATCGACGATCTGGGCGCTCGGGAAGAGCTGCTTCGTGACCTGCTCGATCTGCGTCGCCTGGCTCGCGCAGGCGGTGCAGCGCTTGTCCGAAAGCACATAGGCGTTGAACGGGACAGGGTTGTTGATCGACTGGAACTGCGCCTCGAAGCTCGAGAGCGGCAGCGCGCCGACCACGGTCTGGCCGTTGATCACGAACGAGGGCGTCCCGCTGATGCCGTACTGCTGCGCAGCGGCGATGTCCGCCTGGATCACGCTGTCGTAGGTCTTATTGTCCAGGCACTTGTCGAACGCCGCCGTATCGAGGCCCAGGTCCGCGGCGTACTGCTTGAGGCTTGCGGCGTCGAGCGCGTCCTGGTTGGCGAAGAGCTTGTCATGGTACTCCCAGAACTTGCCCTGCGCGTTGGCGCACTCCGCGGCCTCTGCGGCGATCATCGAATTGCTGTGGATCGGCAGGGGCATGTTCCTGTAGGCGAAGAGGACCTTTCCCGTGTCTATATAGTCCTTCTTGAGCTGCGGGAAAGTGCTCGTCTCGAACTGGCCGCAGTAGGGGCACTGGTAGTCGGAGAACTCCACCATGATGATGGAGGCGTTCTTGCTCCCGAGCGTGGGGGCGCCGGCGATGACGTCCTGGTACTTCTGGTACATGGAGCCGGGTGCCGCGTTCGCCGCGCCCTGCCCGCCGTTGGCGGTGTTCGATTGCCCGTTGTTCTTCGGCAGCACCATCTGGATGCCGATGATGATGAGGATGATGGCGAGGGCGATGGTCGCGTAGCGCCAGCCGTCCACCGTCTTCCTCTTCGGTGCATGGTGATGCGCATGGTGCTCATGCTCATGGCGCTCCTCATGCTTCTGTTTGGACTCTTCCTTGCCGGGAGAGGTCTCGCTCGCCTCTGCATGGTGCTCGTGGGTATGATGCTCAGCGTGCTCGGGGCGCTGCTGCTCATCAGGTGTGGTGTCTTTGGATGCTTCCATGAATCTACCCCCTTTTTTCCGTGGAAAACAGCTATGACTGTTTCCCTGAGAGCGCGCTCATGATGGTATATAAAACTTTCTTTATGCGGAGAAAGCATCCTTTTTCATTATATAAATAGGACAGGGACGGGCCTTGGCTTGTTTTCAGGAAGCCATGCTAGCGTACGAGCCTTTCGACCTCTGAGAGCCCGAAGACCATCCCCCTGGGTCCTGGATTGACGACGAGCGTGTGGCGGTAGAGCTCCTGCTTGCCGCTGTTCTCATGGAGGTGGCCAGCTATGGCGAGCAGGGGCCGTCTTCTTTCGATGAAGTCTGTGTAGCTCCTGTTGCCGCAGTGCTCGCCTGCGACGAAGTCGATCGCCGTGTTGAACGGGGGCCCGTGCGTGACCAGGACGATCGGCAAAGCCGTGGTGATGGTCTTAGCGAAATGGTCGAACGAGGTGTCCGAGAGCGCGAATCCGCCCCCGCCCCAGCCGACGAACGCATAGCCCCCTATCTCGGCGGTACGCCGGTGGTTGAACTCTATGTGCTTGAGGTCCCTTACCGCCTCGCGCACCTCGCCGGCGTCCTCGTGGTTGCCGTGGATGAGGAGCGTGCGTATGCCGATGCCGTCGATGATGGAAAGCATCCGCTCCATCGCATGGCCGAAGAGCGTGAAGTCCCCTGCGCAGAGCAGGAGATCGGGCTTCTCCCTTTCCGCGAGCTCCTGCAGGCTGCGGTGTGCTGCCTGGCTCTCGTGCGTATCGACGAAGGCGAGTATCTTCATGCTATCCTCTTTGTTTTGGCCTTGTGCCTGCCGCGCTTCTCCACCTTCTGCAGGTGCGCGAGGATCTCCGCCGCTTTCGGCTCCTCCCTCCGGTAGCCGGAGGTGAAGGCGCGCCATGCTGCCGATGCTGCGGCCCAGTGCTTTGCGGAGAGCGCCTCGCGCAGCAGGTGGAGGTCCACCGCCTTGTCCTCTGCCTTCGCGGAGAAGAAGGACAGGCCGAAATCGATCATGCCGAGCGTCTTGCCGGCGATGAAGTTCGAGGTGGTCAGGTCGCCGTGGATGATACCCCTGGCATGCAGCCTCCCTACCAGCATGCCCATCTCCCTGCCGTAGCGTGCTGCAGTCTCCTTGCCGAGCACGTCCTTGAGCGGCCTGCCGGGAAGGGCCGTCATCGTGATGCTGCTCTCCGAGACTTCGATCACTTCGGGCACGGGGATGATGCCCGAGAGCTTAGAGAGCACCTTCGCCTCGCGAAGCGTCCTGCTGTGACGCAGGCGCTTGTCGAGCAGGGGATGCCGGTAGGCCTTGGCGAGCCTTCTCTTGATGATCCGGCCGCCCTTCTGGTCGACCCTCGCTTCTGCGCCGAGGCTGAAGAGTGCCATCGTGACTGTCAGCGTGCCTGCGTGATTGCCTTGAGGAGGGTGCGGTGGTGCGTCCAGTCGAAGGCCTCTCGCAGGACCTCTTCGATCCGCCGCACCGGTATGACCTGGATCCTGTCGAGCTTCTCCTTCGCGATCACGATGTCCTGCATGTTGCTCTCCGGGACGATCACGTGCTTGATACCGGCGTCGATGGCGGCCTCGATCTTTGCGCTCACCCCGCCGATCGGCAGCACGTCGCCCCTCACGGTCAGCGAGCCCGTCATCGCGTACTCCTGCTTGATCGGTATGCCCTTGAGCGAGGAGATGATGGCCGTGGCGACGGCGACGGACGCGCTGTCGCCCTCCACGCCCTCGTACGTCTGCAGGAACTGCACGTAGATGTCTTTCTGCTCCTTGAGGTCGTCGCCGAATTTCTTCTTGACGATCGCCGAGACGTTCTTGATTGCCTCCTTCGCGATCTCGCCGAGCTTGCCTGTGGCGATCACCTGCGCATCCTTCCCGCCGTGCGTCACCTCGGTCTCGATCGGGAGGATGATGCCCGAAAGTGCCGAACCCTGGCCGATGACGGCGAGCCCGTTCACCCTGCCGACCTGCGAGCCTGCGATCTTGATGACCTCGTAGGCGCGCTTCCTCTCGATGTACTCGTCGGCGATCTGCTGCTCGAGCGGCCGCGCCGAGCGCCGCGAGGAGAGGACGTGCTCGGCCGTGACCAGCTTCGCCCCCTCTTCCATGGCGTTGTCTCCCGCGGAGCGCACGAGACCGCCGAGGTCCCTGAGCCTGAGGGTCAGATGGCCTTTCCTGTTCGCCATCCTTCTCGCCTCGTTGATGATCGAAAGGACCGCAGCGCGGGAGAACGGCGGGATCTTCCCGTCCTTCTTGATCTCCTGCGCGACGAACACGGCCAGCTTCCTGCGGTTCTCGGGGGTGTCCGGCATGGTCTCGTCCATGTAGACCTCGTACCCGTAGCCGCGGATGCGGGACCGCAGCGCCGGGTGCATGTGCTTGATGATCTCGAGGTTGCCCGCGGCGACCAGGACGAACTTGCACGGGACGGGTTCTGTCCGTACCATCGCCCCTGCGCTCCTCTCGCTCTGGCCGGTGATGGAATACCTGCCCTCCTGCAGCGCGGTGAGGAGCTCTTGCTGCGTATGCGGTTTCAGGGTGGATATCTCGTCTATGAAGAGCACGCCCATGTGGGCCTTGTGGATCATGCCTGCGACGACCCGCTCGTTCGCGGGAGTGCCTAGGCCTCCTGTCTGGAACGGGTCGTGCAGCACGTCCCCGAGGAGCGCTCCTGCGTGCGCTCCTGTGGCGTCGAAGAACGGCGCCTCCTTCTTGTTGAAATTGTCCACGATGAGCTTCGGCGGGCTGGTCCGCTCGTTCATCTTCTTCCCTATGTTGATCATGAGCGCGAAGCCTGCGAGGAACACGAGGCTTCCGAGGAAGAACGACGCGAACATGATGGAGGCCGCGACGGCCCCTTCGCTCAGGTACTGGTTCCTGATCCACCACGGCGCGATCAGCGCGATGATGGCGAGGATGAAGAGGATGATGTTCTGGTTCTTGAGGTTGGTCGAGCTCTCCATGCGCGCCTTGAACGCGACGTCGCGTCCCATGCCGGCGGGCATGGTCCTTATCATCGGGTTGTTCTCGTCATTCGGGTTGGGGTAGGCCAGGATGTCCACCAGGTTCTCCTTCGGCAGGAGCTCTGCGAGCGCTATCCCTAGCATCGACTTCCCCGTGCCAGGCTCGCCTATCAGGAAGACATGGCGGCGCTGCTTCGCCGCCTTCTTGACGATGGCGACGGCCTTGTCCTGGCCGATCACCTGGTCGACGATGCGCGGGTTGACCTTGATCTCGTCGGTCGTCTCGAAGCGCAGCGGTATGTCGGCGGGCAGCGGTCCCTCTGCCTTTGCCGTCTTTTCGGCCGCAACGGATGATTTCTTCGTGCGTTGTCGTGGCATGGTCTCTTCCCCTGAACGTTGACGGAAAAGAAGGGACTATTTTTAAAGCTTATGATTTTGGGGAGAAGAGGTGTGGATCGCCGGTCCGGGGCCTCGTGGCTTCAGGGCCATCCGGGCGTCCGACCAAAACACATAAATAGCCTGGGCGGTTAGCAGGTACCATGGCCCTCTTCAAGGACATGCTCAAGAGCGACCAGACGCTCTTCAAGAACGCCGTGCCCCTGGACTACGACTACTTGCCGAAAGCCATCCCCTTCCGCGAGAGCGAGCAGGGGCGCATCGCCGTGGCGATGAAGCCGCTCTTCCAGGACAGGAACGGCAGCAACGTCCTGATTGTGGGCAAGCCCGGCATAGGGAAGACCGCCGCGGTCCGCCATGTCCTCCAGGAGCTCGAGGAGGAGACCGAGGAGATCGTCCCCATCTACCTCAACTGCTGGAAGAAGAACTCCAGCTACAAGGTGATCCTCGAGATCTGCACCCAGCTCGACTACAGGTTCACGCACAACAAGAAGACCGACGAGCTCTTCGAGGTGGTGAAGAAGCTGCTGACCAAGCGGCCTGCGGTCTTCGTCTTCGACGAGATCGACAAGGCCGAGGACTATGATTTCCTCTACATGCTCCTCGAGGAGATATACAAGAAGGCGGTCATCCTCATCACGAACGAGAAGGACTGGGCCGTGATGCTCGACCATCGCATAAAGTCGAGGCTCCTTGCCGAGACCCTGGAGTTCCGTCCCTACACGAAGGAGGAGACCACGGCCATCCTGAAAGAGCGCATAGGCTATGCCTTCTACGAGGGTGTGGTGGACGGGACGGTGCTTGCGAAAGTGGCAGACATCGCCTACCGCTTCAGGGACATAAGGACAGGTCTCTTCCTCCTGCGCGAATCGGGGAACATGGCGGAGAACGCCTCGCGGAAGCGGATACTCGCCGAGGACGTGGACGCGGCGGAGAAGAAGCTCGACGACTTTTCCAAGAACAGGACAGAGGAGCTCGAGCCGGACGAGCAGCTCGTGCTCTCTGTGGTAAAGGAGAAGAGCGGCGAAAAGATAGGCCAGCTCTACAGCCGCTATCAGGAGAAAGGGGGGAAGGGAACATACAAGACCTTCCAGAGGAGGATCGCGAAGCTCTCCGACAACGGCTACATCAGCGTGAAAAAGACTCTCGGCGGCTCGGAAGGCAACACCACGATCGTCGAGTACTCCAGCCTCAAGAAGCTGACGGATTTCTCATGACACCGGAGAAGAAGAGACGGTTCCTGCACGACCATCTGCGCGACCTCGCGGACGAGCAGGGATTCACGGTGGACGAGGACAGCGATTTCCCCGTCCATGAGAAGCAGGAGCGTCCGAAACGGAAGAGGGGCTAGTCCTTCGTGGCGAAGAGGTATTCCTCTGCCCAGGGGTGCTTTTCCATGAAGTCCCGGGTGACCTGCTCTTCGACGTCGCTCCTGAGCGACTCCCCCCTGTAGCCCTGCCTGCGCACGGCAAGCTCCTTTTCGACACGGTATTTCGTGGTGATGAGCTCGACCTGGCCCTGCACCGGGAACCAGGAAGGGTCGAAGCCGGCGAGCAGCCGGTCCAGGTACTGGTCGGCGGCATAGAGGTTGTCGATGAGGCTGTTGAGCATGCGGTTGTACTTGCCGGAGACGGAGGAGACGTTCACCGATGAGAAGAACCCTTCCGGATCGAAATTTGGGCTTTCGGGCACGAAAGCGCGGTAGTCGGAGATCTCGATGCTGCTCTCGCCGTCGATGACGGCATGGACGCGGTCAAGGTAAGATTGTTCGTTTGCCATCCCCTGGCGGAGAACAGCGGTGGCTTAAATATCTCCCTGCAAAGGCTATTCCTATAAGAATTACTGCTGCGTCTTGATAATGAAGATGCAGTGGTCCTTCTCGAACGGGTCGAGCTCGCGGTAGTCCACGATCGTGACGCTCTTCTCGAGCTCCGCACGGACGGCCCTAAAGATGTCCTTCGGCCTCTTCGTCACGTCGACGGAGCGCGCCTTGACGCACAAGAGGCCGAAGCCCTGGGGCCTGAGGTACGTCCGGCAGTTCTTGAGGAAGATCTCCACCTGGTTCCGCTGCGCGATGTCCTGGTAGACCGCATCCACCTCGGTCAGCATCTCCATGTAGGTCATGGGCTGCCCTGCGTCGGCGAGGATCGGGACCAGGTTCTTGCGGTCCCTGGCGAGGAACACGAGCTCCCTCGTCGTGCGTGGAGCGATGTCCAAGGCATAGACGAGCCCCTCCTCTCCGACGATGTCCGAGACGTGCGAGGGCGTTGTCCCTGAGCTCGCGCCCAGGTACAGGACAAGGTCGCCCGGCTTGATCCCTATCTGGCTGACGCCCTTCTTGAGGGCGGCGGCGAGCTTGCTCCTCGTCGGGTCCCAGCTGCGGAACTCGTCTCCCCCCTGGCGCAGGAGCACCTCGTTGTAGACCTTCTTGCCCGGGGAGAGGCTCTTCGTGTAGAAGCGCCTGCCGTCCGTGTAGACGCCCTTGAGACGGAACGGGTTTATCATGAGCGCGACCTCCGGGGAAGCAGCAGGAAGAGCATCTTGATGACACCGAGGCTGTAGAGCCACCCGCCGGCGAAGATGAGGAGGTACGTCACGCCGCGCAGCGGGACGCTGATCCATGCGAACCATGCGGCGGAGGACAGCAGCATGGCCCCGAGAGCCGCGGCGAAGAGCACGCCTGCCCGGAGGAACAGGGCTGTCATCGCCTGCAGGGTCTTTGCCAGGCGGGCCCCGATCTGCAGCGGCGAGAGCTTCTTGCGTAGCTGCTGGAGCATCAGGAAGAACGCGAACGTGGTCACGATGTAGAGGAGGGCGAGGGCGATGCCCCCCGCGTACACGAAGCTCGCCGTGATCCCTGTCGAGAGCAGGAAGACGATTGCGGTGTTCAGGACGATGCCCATGGTCCGAATTTCGCCTCCAGGTCCTTTATGAGCGTCCCTGCGACCGGTGCGCCGTGGAAATAGTCGACCTTCGCCGCGATCGAGAGCTTGTCCGCGAGCACCCGGGCCGCCTTGCCCGGCGTCCGTGACTTGAGGACGAGCGGATGCTCGTGGATGATGCCGTGCTTGGGGCTCCGGGCGCCTGTCGTCAGGTGGCGGAAGAGCGCCTTCTCGGCGCCGAGGAGCTGTATCTTCGATGCCGGCGAGAAGGCCAGGCGCTGCAGGCTCCCAGCAAGTGCGATCAGGCGCGCGCCGATCGCGACGCCGGCCACCGCCTTGAGGTTCGGGCAATGCTCTTCCATCAGCTGGGAGAGGTAGTCCGTCTGGCGCTCCCGGTACTCGGAGAGCAGCCGGATCTGCTTGGCGAGCTCCCTGATCGCCTGGTAGTCGAGCTCCTCGGGAATCAGCCCCATACTCTCCTCCTCGAAGAGCCGCAGCTCCCGGAGGATATCCTCTCTCCGCTGCTCGAGCACCATCGCGGCGAGCTTCGCGTCGCTCGCGCGCTCTGCTGCCTCCGGAAGGACATAACCGACCCATTCGGATAGGCGCTTGGAAAAGAGGTTGATGGTCCTGTTCGTCTCGTCGATGTTGCTGATCGCCTGCACCAGAAGCACGTCGCGCTTGAGCGCCGACTTGATGGCAAGGACCGTCGCCGGCACGATCGCCTTCTGGAGTGCCGGTGCCTGGCTGCGCAGCTTCGAGAGGGCGGCTCTCGCCGTCTTGGGGTCCTCGCGGTAGAGAGCGGCAAGCGTCATGGCGTCCTGCTGCTCCTGTATGGCCGCAAGCTCTCCGTTCTCGTAGGAGAAGGTGCCAAGGATGTGACGGAAGACTGGCATGGGGCCTGAGAATGGGCCGCTATATTTAAATGTGGCGGTGAGAGAAAGGAAAGAAAAGGGAAAGAGGTTCCTAGTCCTTGAGCAGGTACTCGACCATCGCGGCGAACGCCTGGCGGGTGATGAACACGCCGAAGGACACGCCGGCGATCGTCGTCAGCGCGAAGCCCTTCAGGAGCCCGGCTCCCGCGAACAGCAGCGGCAGCATCGCGACGACCGTGCTTAAGTACGAGGTCATCACGATGAAGAATGCCCGCTTGATGCGCTCGCCGAAGCTTATCGCCTCGACACTTCCTGTGCCGTGCAGCACCTCGTCGGCAATCACGATCTGGTCGTCCACGCCCGTACCTACGGCGATGATGATGCCGGCGATGGCCGAGAGGTCCAGGTCCCACTTGAGGAACGCGGCAAGGCCGAAGAGCAGCAGGACCTCGGAGAGCATCGTGATGCTCATCGGGATCGAGAGCTTGATGTTCCTGTAGAGGAACACGACGACGAGGATGACCACGAAGATGGCTATCAGCCCGACCTTGAAGGCGTTCTGCGCGAACTCGTGCCCGAGGATCGGCGAGACGTTCTCTGCGCGCACGATGTTCATCTTGACCGGCAGGCTTCCCGTGATCAGCACGGTCTGGAGCTTCTTCATCTGGTCGAGCGCCGCCTGGATCGCCTGGTCGCGGTTCGTGCCCGTCCCGGTCCCCGAGATCTGAATCTGGGTAACCGGGTTTCCCTGCAGCCCCCTGCTGATGTAGAGCGAGTCGATCTTCTGGTTGTCGAGGAACAGGTCGATCGTCTCGTTGAGGTACTGCTGGTCGCTGGGCACGGCGTTGCCTGAGGAGTCCGTGGTCACCACGGACAGGCCTCTGGTGATTTCCGCCTGTCGCTTGGCTGCCTCTGGCGAGATCGTGATGGTGAACCAGAACCCTGCCTGCCACTGGCCGTTCGCGCCGAGCTGCGGCGGGTTCTTCGGGTCGAGGCCCGAGCACTCGGGGCTCCGGCAGACGTACTTCACGTCGGTACCGCCCGAGAACACCGTGACATTGCCTATCTTCGCCTCGAACTTGCCCTGCTTGGCCAGGAGATCCCTGACCTGCTGGACGTTGGCCCCTGCGATCTCGACAGAGATGTACATGGGCGTGCCGCCGAGGGCCTGCGGCCTGTTGTAGACGATCGTCGGCACGACGTTCGAGAGGCCATAGACGTTGAGGCGCTGCTCCATCGAGGACCGGACGATTTCCATCTGGTCGAGCGGAAGCGGCGTCTCCGGCTGCAATAGCACCCTCGTGCCGCCTTCCAGGTCCAGGCCGTAGCGGATGTTGGTCTTCGCCGCGTCCTCCACCAGGATCCCGAGCGATTCCGGTCCGACGTAGGTCTCGATCGTCTTGTTCTCCGTGACCGTGGTGTTGATCGTCTTGTTGATCAGGACGGTGCTCCCGTTGATCGTCTCGTTGACCGTGACGTTCTTCGGCACCGTGACGTTGATCAGTTCAGGGAGGACCGTGATGTTGTACTGCGGCCGCACGGTGAGCAGGTACTCCTTCTTGTTCGTCTGGATGTAGACCGTCTGGTTCGGTTTCAGGTCGCGCGTCGCGTTGTAGAAGTCGAGCGCGTTGTGAATCGGGGTGTTGTCCACCGCGGTGATGCGTTCGAGAGCCGTCGGGGCCGTGCCCGAGGCAGGCGTCTCCATGCCGGCGTCGAACGCCGCGCTGTTCTTGACGACGCTCTGGATGGCCGCCCCTGTGTTGAACGGGTGCGGTGAGATCCCCCAGACCGCGAGCACGATGGCGACAATCAGGATGATGATACGCGGGTTCTTGAGCAGCGTCGAGAGCTTCTTCTTCATTCTTCCTTCCTCTTTGCAAGGTACAGACGCAGCATCCCTGCGTTCATGAGCCAGGTGTAGATGATGTCGCAGATCAGGCCGATGAAGATGATCAGGAAGATCTGGTGCAGGTCGGCCGACAGGCTGAAGAAGAGCCCTGCGAGGACAGCCACCAGCGTGGTGAGGGTCATGCCCATGCCGGTCTTCACGGCGGAGATCACCTTCGAGTAGATGGTCTCCCCTTTCCTCTTGAGCACGCGCGTCGACAGCAGGATGTCGGTATCGACCGAGTAGCCAATGAGCATCAGGAACGCCGCGACCCCTGAGGTCGAGAGCTCCACGTGCAGGATATCCACCACGGCAAGGGTCGTGACGATGTCCGCCAGGGCCGCGAAGATGACGTTCGATGAGACGACGATGTTGCGGTAGGTGACGAACACGACGATACCCATGAACAGGAACGCGACGACCACGGCAATCATGGCGGTCTGGAAGAAGTTCTGGCTGAGCGTCGAGCCCATCGTGATGAGGTTGGCCTGCAGGTCAGCCGCGGTCGTGCCGGGGATGGCCTTGGTGACGAGCTGCACCAGCTTGTTGATGTTCGGCTGGTCCTCAAAGCTGGCATCTATCGTCACGCCGGTGCGTACGCCGAAATCGTCCTCTTCCCCCACCTTTATCTCATAGTTCGGGAAATCCGCCTGGAGCTGCTGCTGGAGCGTGGCCAGGTCGAGACTGCCGATGTTGGCCATGTCGCTCGTAATCTTTATCTCGATGCCGCCCTTGAGGCTGATCCCTCTCTTCACGAAATCCCCTGTCGTCGCGACCTGCGCCGCTATGACGATGATGGCGATGAAGAACAGGGCGAGCGGGATGATCAGGAGTTTCTTGTACTTGTGCTCGTAGATCCTTCCGTACCAGGTCTGGCGTCCTTTCTTCTTCGGAGCATCCCCCGTTGCGGCAGCGGGCGCGTCCTCTTTCCTGCCGAGAAGCGCGCGCCGCTCTTTCCGTGATAGGGATCCGGCGTCCGCCCGTGATGTGGGTTCCTCAGGCGTTCGCGGTTGGGATCCCTCATCCGTATGCGTTGGGGATTCGTCAGCCGTTCGTGAAGGGGATTCCTCGCCGGTTAGCGGCGGGGTTCCATCGCCTGTCCGTGATGGGGATTCATCGTCTGTCAATGTGGATTGCGCCTCGTATCCCAGAGCGAAAACGGCAGGCTCTATTTAAAGATTTTGGAAAGGTGCTAATGGGCCTCTGCACGGCCTTTTATCTTCGCGAGCAGATAGGAGCCTCCGAGGACGAGGATGAACACTGTCGGGAGCAGGATGCGCGACTGCGAGAGGAACAGCTCTCCTGCCGTCTGGCAGGTGCTGCCTGCGCTGCAGGCATGCTTGAACGCGCCCATCAGCATCCCGACGATATAATAGATGATCCACCAGATGAGGGTGATCGCGAGACTCCGCATCCAGATGCGCCTGTGGTCCATGCAGAAGAGTGCGGGAGCGGACTTAATAAGGGTTGCGTCTGGGAAGAAGATGGTGGGCCGGCGGGGATTTGAACCCCGGACACCTAGATCTTCAGTCTAGTGCTCTCCCAGGCTGAGCTACCAGCCCATCCGCGCCAGAGGCGCGGCTGTTGGTTTATATATTTTTCTGCCGGCGCTAAAACTATAAATACCTCTTCCCCTCACCGCGACTCCTATGGGAGAACGACACACGAAAGGGGATCTCGAGAGGATAGCGGAAAGCGGGATGCAGGCATTCACGGATACGGAAGAGAAGCTTTTCTCCCTCTATCTTCCCTATACGCACAAGGGCGAGATGACCGGCAGCGATCGCAGCCTCTTCGAGCTGGATCAGTTGCTCTTCGATTTCCTGGTCAAGTTCGACTACACCGTGGCCAAGGCTACGGACAGCGATCTCCAGAAGAAGATACGCGAAGGCGAGGTTCTCATAAGTGGTGTAAGCGGGGTCCCTTTCTCCACTGCAGGAACGCTAGGGCTCCTCGACCGTTCCTATGCCTTGCGTCAGGAGATGTTCGACGACCTCGCCGGAATCGTCGATGCGCTCGGGGCTCCTGTCCGGACGGTCGTCCGGCAGCCGGACCTTGCGCAGAGGGAGGGCGATCTCTACAGCAAGGATGAGTTCGGCTTCGTCGTGAAGCTGCTCTCCTCCATCTATCGCGGCTCGTCCATCCTGCTCAACGGCTCTTTCATCGGGAAGGAAGGGAGATGGGAGAAGGAACCCACCGATATAGATGTGAAGATTATCGTGCCCGGACTGGAGAGGGAAGAGTATATCGCCGCGATGTACATGGCGAAGAGCCTGCGCACCAACC
>JBJKRA010000026.1:0-2732 GCA_046704905.1 Candidatus Woesearchaeota archaeon | reverse complement strand
GGTCTAGAGAAAGACCTTCTGGTAGTTCATGTAGACCGCTCTCTTGACCTCTTCCGCCTCCATCCCCTTGAGCTCGGCGATCTTCTTTATCGAATAGGTGACGTTTGCAGGGGCGTTCTTCTCCCCTTTTACGGGCCCGAGCAGGGGGGCGTCCGTCTCGGTGAAGATCTGCGAGAGGCTTATCCTCTTTGCGAGCTCCTGGAACTGCTGCGCGTACCATATCGTCGTCGGTATGGAGAAGTACCAGCCGGCATCCTCTATCTTTTTCGCCAGCTTGAAATTGCCGGTGAAGGTGTGCATCAGGATCTTCTTGTTCGTCGTTGTGGAGAGCAGCTCTACGACCTCCTTTTCGGCTTTCCTCGAGTGGATGATGAGGGGTTTCTTCAGCTTCTCTGCGAGGCGCATGCAACGCTCGAAGTTCGCGCTCTGCGTGCGGACATCGTCGCTGTACTTCAAGTCCATGCCCACCTCGCCGATCGCGACGATCTCATCCCTATGCTCTTCGATGAAAGAGAATTCGCTGTCGAGGTCTATGTTCTTCTCTATGATGTCTATGGGATAGAGGCCGAGGGAGGCCTTGAGCAGGGGATATTCTTTCGAGAGCGCGAGCACCTGGCGGTTCGTTTCGGGGTTGAGACCGTTGTTGACGATTGCCGCCATGCCTATCTCTTTGGCCCTGGCGACGAGCGCTCCGATCTCTTCCTCTGTATACTCCTCAGGGAGTATGTGGGCGTGCGTGTCTATATACATGCGGCTATGAAGGCAGAAGGCTCTTTTTATGCTTTGCGCTTCCTGCCGGAGAGAACGAAAAAAGTTTTCAGCGCTTGATGCGCTCGGTCTTCAAGCCCTTGATCAGGTGCAGTCTCCCGCGGACGGCCTTGCCGATCATGTCGATCTCCTTCGGAGTGAAATCGATGATGCCTGAAGAGTTCCTGCCGCGATAGCAGACGGAGATGGACTCCTTGTCCGGGTGCATGAAATCCTCATTGATCTGGATTTCCATGACCCTGCCGGAGGATTCCACACGCACGATGCCGTCCTGATTGCGCTTTTTCATCTTGATTTCCATGTGACCATCACCTGTACCTATCCTTTAATGGTCACTTCTATTTAAAACTTTAGTATCTACGACGTCCTGGAGCTTATTCCCTTTCTGCAGGGCAAACCATATAAACGGCGGATGCGTGTATCCTACCTATGGCAAGCGGTGGTCTCCTTCCCATCCTCGTCTCGGCTCTCGTCTCCCTCGCATTGGGATGGCTCTGGTACCGGCCGGAGATCTTTGGCAGGAGGCACCTTCGTCAGGAGCGCCTGCTCGACTGGGGGGTGCTCCTCGTCGCGCTGCTCATCATGGCGTCCGTGCTCTCCTATTTCATGACCTTCACATCTGCAGGCAGTTTCGTAGACGGGCTGTCGCTTGGCTTCATGGCGTGGCTCGGCCTTTCCGCGCCGGCGGCGCTCTTTATGCTGCTGCGCCATAGGACCAGGCTTAGCCGGTTCCTGGTGGACGGCAGTTACCTCCTTGTCGTACTGCTGCTGATGGGCGCGATCCTCGCCGTGTGGTGACCCCTATCTTTAAATACCCGAAGCCCTCCCTTCTCCTTCATGAGATGCATCGTCTGCGGCAGGCGCGAGGGAGCGATCGATTACCAGTGCCTGCCCTGCTTCCTGGAAAAGCATGAGGTCCTCAAGAAGATCCCTGAGAGGCTGCGCGTCTATCAGTGCAGGAGCTGCGGGGTGTTCTTCTACGGCGCGTTCCAGGAAGGGAAGCTGCGCGATCTGCTCGGGACCGTGCTTTCGCGCGAGATCACCTACGACAAGAAGCTCCTCTATCTCGACCGCATCACCAGGGACTTCGACCGGGAGGTGTTCGGGGGGCGGCTGCACGGTACGATCAACGGCAACAAGGTGGCGATCCCCTATCAGTTCCCGCTCGAGGTCAAGGAATCGCTATGCAAGGAGTGCGCGAAACTCTCCTCGCAGTATTTCGAAGGGACGATGCAGCTGCGTGGGACCGTGCAGACGATCGAAGAGCTGAGACGGGTCGCGCGCTTCATCGTCGGCTATTGCGAGCAGGTGGGCGTACGCATCACGAAGATCGAGCCTGCGAAAAACGGCGAGGACTACTATCTGCCGGACGGCAAGCTCGTCAAGGAGCTCGCATACGCAGTCAAGAAGAAGTTCGGCGGCGAGGTCAAGACCAATGCGCGGCTCTTTTCCAAGGACAGGCAGACGAGCAAGGAGATCTATCGCGTCACGGCCCTGGTCAGGCTGCCGGATTTCTCACCCCACGATCTCATGGTCACGGACCGGATGGTGCTGCGCATCGACCGCATCCAGGGACACCGCGCGCTCGGCACCAATCTTTCCCTGTGGAAGCCCGGTGTCATCGAGTACCAGCAGGAAGCATATACTATTGTCAGGCATGGCGACATCACGAACACGCGCATCAGCAAGATAAGCCCGCGTCTCGAAGCGCTCGATCCTCTCGACTACCAGAGCAAGCCGGTCGCCAATCCTCCTCCTGAGCGCCTGGCTCTGGACCAGAACGTGCGCGTGGCAAAGGTCAAAGGGAGGCTCTATCTGGTCAAGTACTGAGACTGAAATGGTCGATTCTCTCCCTCTTTCCTATTATCGCTGAATGAACAATCAAAAAATTTAAAAATCTCTGCGTTTTTTTCTTCTCCATCATCGTCAAAACCCCCTCCTCCAAAGCTATGCCTGTCGTGGAG
>JBJKRA010000025.1:0-12469 GCA_046704905.1 Candidatus Woesearchaeota archaeon | reverse complement strand
CGCGGACGGCGAAGAGCTGATGGATCGCGGCGAGGAGCTCTTTGTGAAATACGTGCTCCCTTCTGCCGACAAGCACTATGAGGCATGGCTGCCGACGGCCGAACGGATACGGGAATGGATGGGAGAGGTGGAGGATCTTTCTGGTCTAGACGATACCGCGCTCTCTACGCTCTACCGCAGGTGGACAGCGGACCACCGGACGTTCTGGCTGCACGGGTTCCTGCCGGAGCTTGCCAATTGGGGAGGGGAGCGGATGCTGCGAGAGAGGCTGCAGGAGCGCTACCCTTCCGCGTTCACCGTGCTTTTCGAGGGACTCTCGGCGCCGGAGGACCTCTCGTTCTTCCAGAAGGAGGAACTCTCCCTGCTCTCGATCGCCGGGCTTCCTAAAGCTGAGCAGGCAGATGCGTTGCGTTCACACCAGAGACAAAATTTCTGGAAGGGCAATAGCTACGGCCATGCGGAGGTGCTGCCTGTCTCCTCTTTTTCGGAGGAGCTCTTGCGGCATACCGCTGAGGAGGCGGCCGAACGTTGCGGGGCGATCAGGCATTATCCTGACGAGATCCTTGCGAGGAAGAAAGCGCTCATCGAAAAATACCATATGGATCAAAAGACAGGGGAGATCGCACGCAAGCTCTCGTTCTGCGTGTGGTGGCAGGACTTCCGCAAGCAGTTCATCTTCATGGCCTGCCATATCCTCGCGAAGTTCCTGTCCGAGGCCTCGCGAAGGTCCTCCGTCCCTTTCGCCGACCTGCTGCTCTATACGGGCGATGAGCTGGAGCGCCTGCTCTCTGCCGGTGCCGCTGCCGACGTGAGCCGACGCCGTCTGGGCTTTGCGGTCTACTACCATGAGCGCGGCGGCATAGATCTCTACGAGGGGAAGGAGGCGGAGACCCTTGCGGCCCCCTACCTCGCGTCGGGACAGGCGGACGCAGGGTCGCTTTTTGGGACCGTCGTCAGCAAGGGACCGCTCGTGCGCGGCACCGCGCGGATCGTGTCTTCGCCAAGGCAGCTCTCGCATTTCCACGACGGCGACGTGCTGATAGCGGCGATGACCTCGCTCGATTTCATCGTCGTCATGCGGAAAGCCTCAGCTGTCGTTACGGACACGGGAGGGATGACGAGCCATGCGGCGATCGTCTCGAGAGAGCTCAGGATACCCTGCATCGTCGGCACGAAGCACGCGACGTCCGTGCTCAAGGACGGCGACACGGTCGAGGTGGACACGGAGAAGGGGGAGGTGCGGAAGGTCCCCCCTGCCACTAAATAGTGGTTACGAAAGAAACACTTAAATACTGCCCTCCATCCCCTCTTCCCATGGGAAGACTCATCGTCTACGCATCGCGCCATGGCGACAAGCAGAAGCTCGATCCCTCGCCACCGCTGGGGTCTGCCGAGGACCTGACAAGGGTCCCTCTTACGGCTGAGGGGATCGATGAACTGAACCAAGACGGGTTCCTCTTCTTCCAGAAGCAGGTCCTGCCCGGCGAGGTCCAGGTGGATCTTATCGACGGCTCGATCCCCGTCACTACCCTGACCGATAAGGCGAAGGCGATGGCCTACGGAGGGAGCATCCTGACGATCGATGCACCGTCCTACGCGCTGCGCTCTCTGCAGTCCGGCCATGAGTTCTGGTAAGGCTTTCCGGTCCTCACCGACCGCCTCACTACGGTCCAGCCCGGCCTCGTGTTCGATACTGGCCATGACTGGAGCCCTGCCGCCGCCTCCCCGACGGAGGATGAGCGGGTGGAATTCTGGCTGACCAAATCCTATTTCCAGAACGATAAGAACATGCCTGTCATGTCGCATGAGGGCGCCAAATTCTTCTCGGCGTTCGAGGCGCTCCTGACGCAGTCCCGGTATCTGGCACGCAGCAGGGATACCGTCATCCTCACTCCGTTCTCGCACAGCCCGAACATCGACATGCTCCTCTTCCCCAAGTACGCTAAGGTAGACGAGAAGAACAAGACCGTGGAACTCGATTCCGAGAAGTACGCATCCTTCGGCGGCGCGGTCAAGATGGCCGGCGCAATCACCGGCGAACTGACGAAACTGGATTCGGGCAATCCTCTCCTCGAGCTTCGCGTCGGCGAGCAGGAGTTAGGCTACAGCATGCACGACCTCATCGTGCAACGCAATATCTACGAAAGGCACAGCCGGCTTTAGTGCTCTTTTTCTTTAGGCGGCCGCGAAAGGTTTTTAAAGAAATCCCGCTATTCCCGTCCTGATGGGGGGAAAACCGTTCTTGCCGCGCCTATGTCCATTTCTGCCCTTCTTCCTAGGGGGCGCTCTTTAGCATGCCGCGCATCAACCCGCGCTGGCAGGTCTACAAGAGGAGCCCTATTCCCGTGCACCGCATATGGATGGCTCTGCGCGCCCTGCGGGACCGCGGGACGGAGCTCCTTGGCATGCCGTTCCCGACGACCCTGTACCTGGCGGAGGGCGAGACGCTCTGGTGGTCATGGGACAAGGCGCAGATCGAGGGCCTGGGCTACCGCCTCTACGAGAGAATCGCCGATCCTGCCTGGAGAAGGGTGCATTTCGCGCTGCTGCGAAAGCTCTCCGAGGAGGCGATCGGCGCAGCGGACGCCCTCAAGGCAAAAGATCTTACTGTCCTGTCCGATGAAGAAATCGCCCGTGAGTACGAGGCTTTCTACGAGAGCATAGTCGACGCGCACGCCCTCCTCAACCCCGAGATCGACGCTGTGGACATCGTCCCTTCGCAGCTGCTGCACGAGAAGCTCGTCGAGGCGCTTCCCAAGGCACCCGCATCCGTGATATCGGAGCTGACGGCCCCGCTCTACATCTCGTATCTCTCAGAAGAAGAGATAGCGCTCCTGCGGGTGAAGATGCTTGCGAAGAAGGAGCAAGAGGAGGCGCTCAGGAAGGTAGCGAAGAAATACTGGTGGACGGCGCTCGGCTGGGAATCGACGAGGGTGAAGAGGCTCGAGGATTTCCGCGCCGACATTTCCGCGATCACGACTGACCCTGCGAAGCGCATCGCCTGCCTTTCCTCGACACCTGAGCGGCTCGCCGAGCGCCGGAAAGAGCTCGCTGCAGAATACCGTCTGCCGGACTCCCTTCTCGAGGAGCTCGCTACCTTCGACGAACTGACTGCCCTCCACGACCTGCGAAAGATCGTGCAGGTGCGCTCGCTCTACGGCTTCTTCCAGCTCCTCTCCGAAGTGGCGCGTCGCGGCGACTACGACGTGACCCTGCTCGAATGGTTCACGAACGACGAGGTCGTCGCGCACCTGCGCGGGAAACGTTTCGACCTCGCTGAGGCGAGGCGCCGGAAGAAGGCCCTCGCCGTCTACGTGCACGACGAAGGGATCGATATCCTCTCGGGAGACAAGGCGAAGGCGCTCAAGGCGCGCGAGCTCGACCTGCCCGACCTGGAGGTGCATGAGGTGCACGGCCACTGCGCAAGCCCCGGGAAGGTCAAAGGGGTGGCACGCGTGTGCAACGGCGGCGCCGACGCGCTTGCGAAAGTGAAGGAGGGGGATATCCTCATCTGCTGCATGACCCTCCCTGATTATGTCCCTGCGATGAAGCGGGCTGCGGCGATCGT
Source organism: Candidatus Woesearchaeota archaeon (assembly GCA_046704905.1). Classification (GTDB taxonomy): domain Archaea; phylum Nanobdellota; class Nanobdellia; order Woesearchaeales; family JAWAQC01; genus JAWAQC01. Next base: position 8,901 of record JBJKRA010000025.1, on the reverse strand, counting down.
GACCGACGAAGGAGGGATCACATGCCATGCGGCGATCATCTCAAGGGAGCTGCACAAGCCATGCGTGACGGGCACGCATGAGGCGACGGACGTGTTCTCCGACGGCGAGATGGTAGAGGTCGACGCCGAGCACGGGACGGTGCGCAAGATATGACCTGGATCAAGGCGGTGACAAGGGAAGGGGGATTGCTCGAGAAGAACCTACGCTCTCTCGGCTACATCCTCGGTATCCCTGGCGTCTCTCCTATCTGGGTATCAGAGGTGATGCTCTCCGCCCACGACGGGGTCTCGGAGCGCTATTTCCTGGAGGAAGAGATCAGCGCCGCGAAGAGGAGGATACTTGCAGATGTCGATGGGGGAAAGGTGGAGGGCTTCTTCACTCTTTTCGACGAGCTGCTTGCTGCAATAATTACGTCTTCCTTTGAGGGACCGACTCTGAGCGCTTGGGATGCCTTCAAGGTGCGCTACGCGCAGATACGCTCCGTCGTCTTCTATACGCATTTCCTTGAGCAGGCGCTGTCGCCTTCACTCGCTGCCCTCCTCGACCAGAAGAGCTTGTCTGTCCTCGCCTATCCGTCCATGGTATTTCCTGGCTATTTTGCCCCCGATCCTGAGGCGCTGCGTCTCCAGCGTGAGACGGAGTCGATCCTCACACTCGATCCGGAGACTAAGAGGGCCGTTACGGTGCTACGCAAGGCAGGCCTCTACCACGAGGTGGGAGAGCGGATGAGCAAGCGCTTCAGCAAAGATTTCTTCTCTTCCTATGGCAACTCCCTACCGACGGACTATGGGTGGTACACCGCCGATGAGATCACAGATTATCTGGAGAAGGGGACGACTCTTGATGCCCCAAGCCTTGATGGGCGGAGGAAGGCGTACGGGATGCTGGTCACAGCAAAGAGAACGACATTCCTTGAGACGGCAGAGCGTGCTATTGCTGATGATGATCGACCGGTTAAGGGAAATGTGGTGTCCGGCAGCGGGAAGATAGTCGGCAGGGTGCAGATCGTCTACAAGGCCGCCGATGTAAAGGCCATCCCTCAAGGGTCGATTGTCGTCACGCCGATGACCTCGCCTGACATGGTGCCCTTCCTCAAGAAAGCGAAGGCGATCGTAACGGACGAGGGCGGGATCACGTGCCACGCGGCGATCGTCGCGCGTGAGCTCTCGATACCGTGCATCGTCGGGACAGGCAACGCTACGAAGGCACTGCACGATGGAGAGATGATAGAAATGGATGCCGACAGCGGCGTCGTGAGGAGGGTGTGAGATGGCCTGGCAGCTGTGCGCGAGGCGCGAGGGCGTCGACGTGCTCACGGCAGCCTCCACCATACTCCACATGACCCGGTATGCCCGCTCAGCCATGGACAAGGAAGGCGAGATCATCTTCACCTGGCATGAGCACGACACCATGAGCCATTATCTCGACGGCAACCTCGCAGATGTAGGGAGGGTCGTCTATAGGCGCGACTATCCCGACCCTGCGAGCATCGAGGCCTGCATCGGCGCCTGGCGGTCGATCCGCCAGAGGACGCGCTCGCATATGGACAGGCATGACCTTGCCCGCTCGTTCTCCTCCTTCGTCGATGACCTTTACACCATGCACGACGAGTTCAATGTCCATTCCTGGTTCGCGCTCGAGGGATGGCAGGCGGATGCCGCAGAGGAGATCGAGAAGCTCTCCAGGGAGAAAGGGATCCCTAAGGACAATCTCATGCGTTCGCTGTTCCGGCCCTATCGCAAGACCCATATCCAACGGATGATGGAGGATGCGGGGAAGCTCTCGCCTGAGCGGTTCTGCCGCCGCTATGAGTACCTGCGCAGCTGGAGCGCGATCTGGTACAGGCCCTACTCCGGCAATGTCGCGCTGAAGAAGAATGCTCCTCCGAAAAAGCTTGACGTGCGGATAGAGAGCAAGGTGCTCTCCATGGCGCCCCACTTCATCTTCCTCAAGGACTATAGGGACGGCGTACGCAGGCGATTCGTCTTCATATGGTCCTGGCTCTTCGACGCCATCGCGAAGAGATGCAGCATCGAAAGGCACGATCTCGGCTATCTCATGGCCGATGAGATCAGGGCGCTTTTGCGCGGCGAGGATGTCTCGGCTATCGTGCGCTACCGGAAAGGCCATCCTATCGTCCTCCATGAGGACGGGGGAAAGGTGACTGTCTGCGACGCGGCAGCCTACACCGGATTCGTGCATGCTGGAGAAGATGCCGCGACAGCCCTGAACGGGATCGTCGCGATGGGCGGGAAGGCGAGGGGCAGGGTACGCATCGTCCGCTCTGCAGACGATGTCCCCGGCTTCCCGACAGGGGCGGTACTCGTCTCGCGCACGACCCATCCGGAGTACCTGCCGGCGATGGGAAGGGCCTGTGCGGTCGTCACCGACGAGGGCGGGCTCACCTGCCACGCGGCGATCGTCGCGCGGGAGCTCTCCATCCCCTGCATCGTCGGAACGAAGCATGCCACAGAGACGCTGCACGACAATGATCTTGTCGAGCTCGATACCGCTACCGGGACGGTGAAGCACATTGGATGAGCTGTTCTTCGAGCAGGTGGAAGGGTACCCCTACTACGCCGAGCTCAGCCGGTACGGGTTCCATCACGGTAATCCGAAGGAGCTACTCTACGGGCCTATCATCATATACTACCACGACGGTTTCATCGACTGGGTGACGCATCATGAGGATATCCTGCGCGTGGCAGACGCCTTACGCACCATGCCCTACGGGAAGGTCGAAGCGATGGCGCATGCGTTCATCGCCGAGCTCGAGCGCCTTAAGACCGAGGCTGTCGAGGCGCATGCCTCGTTGGCGCAGCTGGGGGGGATGTCCTTCGGAACGCTCGTCGCGGAGCTCGACCGCGTCTACCGCCGGTTCACCGCCGTCCCTTTCCCCGGCTTCCTCGACGCGATCAAGTTCATGTCCGACATATGGCTGGAGAGGCTCGTCGGCCCGTACGCCTCTGTGCATAGGGTGAGTGTCCACCGCGTGCTCGCCGACATCACGCATCCGGAGAGGGAGAGCTTCCTCTCCGAGCGACAGCGGGACGTAGGGAAGCAGGGCCATGAGGAGCGCTTCTTCTGGAGCGCTTCGGACTACACGGGCTATACGCCTTATATGCCGCAGGCCTCGCCGGCCAAGCCTTTCACGAGGAGAGAATGGGCTGATCTCGGGAAGGAGGCTGAGGAGGTCGCAAGGCTTGTGCGCCTCTGCACCTGGTGGCAGGACCGGCGAAAGGTCTATACGCTCCTCCAGGCCGCATGGCGCCACCCTATCGTCGAGGAGATCGCGCGGCGCCTTGCTGTGGCGCCCAGACGGCTGCTCTTCTCCCATCACGCGTCCCTTATCGCGGCGCTGCAGAAGGAGGACCTCTCGCTGCTCGAGGACCTCGACGGCTGCATGGCCATCTACACGACAGGTGGTATCGAAATCGAGAAGGACGGTGGCCATGCGTTCGCGCAGCTGCAGCGTGCAAACCCTACTGAAGGGCTTTCCGGCATCGGCGCGAGCCCAGGCCTTGCCCAGGGGCCTGCTGCCATCGTCAGGAACAGGAGGGACATGGAAAAGGTCGTGCAGGGCTCGGTGATCGTATCCTCGATGACGAGGCCCGAGCTGATGCCGGCCCTGCGCAAGGCCGCGGCGATCATCACCGACGAAGGAGGGATCACCTGCCATGCGGCGATTGTCGCGCGGGAGCTAGGGATACCGTGCGTGATCGGCACCCGGCATGCGACACGGACGCTGCATGACGGCGAGCAGGTGGAAGTGGATGCCGACAGAGGCATCGTGAGGAGGATAGACCATGTTTGACTACACGAAGGACCTGAAGAGATTCCCATCGTTCCTTTCCGAGCCCTGGGAAGTGCAGAGCATGGTGGCAGCTCCCGTCTACATCGAGGCAGGACCGATCTCGGGGATACTCGGGATGGCAAAAGCGCTCGGCTACCACTACAACAGGTTCATCATGCGCTATGAGGGAACGCTCCTCCATATGTACTACCACCTCGACGACATCCACGCCGCCGCTTCCGAGCTCCTCGCTCGCTATCGTAAGGACCCCGGCTATCTCTCTACGCTCGAAGCCTATGCCCTACCGCGCGTCGCAGCGATGGAGAAGGCCGGACTGGACCTTTCCCGTCTCCCGAAGATGACATTTCCCTCTCTGGTGGGGGAGTATAGGAAGCTGCTCTCACTCTTCCATGATTTCTTCCCTACCTCTCACGTGCTAGAAGCGGTCAGCATGACGTTCGATAGGCCTCTACGTGAGAGGCTTTCGGCGGAGCTTTCGTCTCTTGGAAGAGAGGAGGAAACCACTGCGGTCTTTGGCGCGCTCACAGCCCCCGGGAGGATGCCGTTCGTGATCGCGGTGCAGAACAGCCTTGCCGCGCTCTACAGGCTTTCCGAGGGCAAGGATCTCGCGCATCCCGATAAGACGCTGCTTGCTGCGATCGATGACCACGTCTCCCGCTTCTACTGGGCCAAGATCACCTGGTGGGGCGGAGACCGGCTGGAACAGGAGGACGTGCTCTCCGAGCTCCGCTCGTACCGGGAGCATGGCGGGGCGCCGGCGATCATCGCCCCCGAGCGCTTCCTCGAGAATTCCCACGAGCGTAAGAGACTGCTCTCCACGTTGCATCTGAGCAGGGAGCTCTCCGAACTTGTCGCAATCACGGTGTTCTGCTCCTCGTGGCAGGACGACAGGAAAATCCAGATGCTCAAGGGTATGTATGTCTTGGAGCACTACATCAAGGCGATCGCTGCGAAGATCGGCATAGAGTACACGCTGCTGAAGTACCTGCTGTTCGACGAGGTCGCACTGCTTATCGAGCGCTCTCCCGAGGAGCTGACGAGGATGCTTGCGCCGCGCACGGAGAAGTTCGCCATCCTGCACGACGGTGCCACGGCGCTGGTCCTTTCGGGAAGCGCATACGACACCTTCTTTTCGCAGAAGACCTCCCCGGCAGAAGGCCTTGTCGAGCTTTCAGGGCTCACCGCCTCTCCCGGCATCGCCGAGGGCATTGTGCGGATATGCCTGCAGCCGCACCGCCTCAAGAACGTCAAGGAAGGGGACATCCTCGTCACCTCGATGACGAGGCCTGAGTACGTTCCGGCGCTACGCCGCTGCGCAGCTGTCGTGACGGACGAGGGCGGGATCACCTGCCACGCCGCCGTGATCTCCCGAGAGCTCGGCATCCCCTGCGTCATCGGCACGAAGGTCGCGACGAAGCTCCTGAAAGACGGCATGCGCGTGCAGGTCAACGCGAACCACGGGATGGTGAGGCAGCTATGAGCTACGAGCTTGTCTACAAATCGAGCGTGACGCCGTTCTTCCCTATCTGCCTTGTCGCGACAGGCTACACGCGCGACATGACGGCGCTTTCCGGCGTCGCAGAAGGGCTCACTCTTCCGATCTACGCCATCAACCGAGAGAATGTCACGCACTGGATGTTCCCTTCGGAGCTCTCCATCCTCGGGAAGAGAGTGGTGGAAAGGATACTCGCCAGCCCTGCAAGGCTTTCGCGCATCCATAGCGAAGAGCGGCGGCTCTCAAAGCGGCTGCTCTCGATGGCGAGAAGAAAGCCCGCGTCGCTGTTCGCCGGAAGGGCGCTTACCCCCTCGGGGCGCGCGTTCCTCTCTCGTCTCTTCTCTCTCTATCGCGGTTACGGCTACTGGGTGGACGTGCCCGGGTTCCTCTTCCAGCTCTACAGCGCCGATGATTTCAGGGCCGCTGCCGGAAAGGGTCTGAAGGATCCTTCTTTACTCGACGCGCTCTTCTCCAGCCCCCGCGCGACGAACTACGAACGCGCGCTCCTCATGCTTTCCCGGAGCGCGTCCGACGCTTCTGTCGCATCGCGCTTCTCCTGGCTGCACCACGACTACCTCGGGGACGTGCTCGACGCCGCCGCCGTGCGGAAGATGCGCGCGCACCTCCAAAAGGAACTTGCCGATTTCCGACGTCGCCGCGCGTCCGTTTCCAGGCTGCTGTCTTCTGTCAGACCCGCTACCGCGTCGCGGATCAAGGCGGTGCAGGATATCCTCTACCTCTACAACGAGCGAAAGAAGGCGGTGCTCAACCGTGTCAACCTGTTCATCCGCGCCGTGGTCTTCTACCATTACGGGAAGCCGACACATGCGTTCCTCCATCGCGCCTATCAGATGGACCCTGAGACACTGCTCGACGCACTCTCCGGCCATGCGTCCGATGCCGATGCACGGGCCGACCGGTTCGTCTATGCGCTTTTCGATGGGAGCATCCGCGCCGCCGAGATGAAACACTTCACATTGCTCGAGCCCCCTGCCGGGAACGCGGCGCTGAAGGGAAGGCCGGCCTTTCCCGGTTCGGCGAAGGGCAAGGTCGCGGTCATACTGAACATCAGCCAGTTCGGGCAGTTCCGGGAAGGTGATATCCTCGTCGCGCCGTTCACAACGGTAAGCTACCTGCCGCTGATGAGACGTGCAAAGGCGATCCTCACCGAGACCGGCGGCATCACGTCGCACGCGGCGATCGTGTCCCGCGAGCTGAAAGTGCCCTGCATCGTAGGGATTCCGCATCTCCTTGCGACGCTCAAGACCGGCGATGCCGTCGAGGTGGACGCGGGGCAAGGGACGGTGAAGAAGACGTGATACCCCACCTCGATCCGAGAAAGTATGCCAAGCTCTTCTTCGTGAAACAGACGCTCTTCACCTCCTACTATGAGATAACGGAACGGCATAGGGTCCACCAGCTTGAGGGACTGCCGGACATCGATATCCTCTATCTCGACGGGCAGTGGCATTATCTCCTGAGCGATCTCGAGCGTTATCGCCTCGCTCCCCCCGAGATCGAGCGCGTCATCGACGAGATCGTCAGACGGGGAGAGGGGTTCGTATCCTTCGCCGCGACGACCGCCGGCCTAGAGGGCTGGCCTTCCCTAAGAAAGACGTTCCAGCAGTTCATGACGTTGTGGGGCGCGTTCTTCCGCATCGTCGACATCCCTGTCTACTATGCCTACCACTTCGAACAGGATGCCGCCGAGGCCTTCGGGAGGGCCGGGCTCTCTTTCGACGACCTGTCACACCCGCTGTCGCCCACGTTCCACCAGCGCCGATTCCTCGATCTGCTCGATCTCAAGGAGAAGAAGCTGACGCGTGCCGCGTTCAAGGAGCGCTGGGCGTGGAGCAGGATGGACCTCTTCTCCTACCGAGCGCTCGACGATACGTTCATCGACGAGCAGCTCGCTGCTATCGAGGATGCGGCAGCGGAAAGGGACGTACTCTCGCGGAAATCGGGAGAGGCGAAGGAACGCCACAAGACGACATACGACAGGCTTTCACCGGAGCTGCAGGCGCTCGTCGACCGGCTGCAGCGTCTGCTGTGGATACGCGACTACCGCTATGAGCTCGCCATCAGGGGTGCGTACGCGATGCAGCCTTACACACGCAGGCTCGCTTCCCACTTCGGGATCAGCGTCGAGGAGATCAACTTCTGCCTGCCTGACGAGATCCTCTCCGAGAGCATCCCTCCGAATCCGCTGCAGCGTAAGAGACATGTCTTCTACGACAGGCTCTATACCGGAAAGGATGTTGATGTGTGGCACGCGCTCTTCAACCGGCCCAAGCGCACGGGCACGGTTGTCGGCAAGGGCGTCAGCTCTGGTGCCGTAAAAGGAACAGCAAGGGTCGTCGCCAGCAGCGCGGAGCTCTCCAAGGTGCGGCAGGGCGATATCCTGGTCTGCGAGATGACGACGCCCGACTATTTCTCCGCGCTCAAGAAGGTCGGCGCCATCGTCGCGGAGATCGGGGGCTTCACCTCGCATGCGGCTATCGTTGCCAGGGAATTCTCCATCCCGTGCGTCGTCGGCGCCGCCGACGCCACGAGGATATTCTCGGACGGCGAGGAGATCATCGTGGACGCCACGAAGGGCGAGGTGCGGCGCGCATGAACTTCTCCGCCTTCTCCTACCGCTATACCGGCGGGCGCGCGAGCTACTACTACATACATCACCTGATCGCGCACATGTACAGCGTAAGGGACCATCCCTGGCCTCTACGCATGAACATCGTCGCTGCATACGACGATCCGCATATGGCATGGTACTACGCCTACCGCGACCGGGAAGACGAGGTCCGCCTCGACGAGGCGCTCCTCGACCCTTCGCTGACCGAACACATGGCTGCCTTTACGCACGAGACGACGAAGGCGATCCTTACGATGCGCGGCACGCTCTCCGAGGAGTTCGCACTCTACGGGCTGCTCGAGGACCTCTTCCATATCGCCGGACTGCTGCGTGTGTTCGACACGGCACTCGCTCCGCGCCTCTCCTTCCTTTCCGACGATGAGCGGGCGTCGCTTTCGGTCGCGCTCCCGAGCGTCGTGAGGAAAGAGCAGAAGACGCTGCTTTCCTGCCGGCTGGGCCTTGCGCCTTTCGAGCAGCTGTACGCGTACCGCTGGCTGTACGGCGGCTACTACACCGAAAAGCCCATGACCAAGGCGGGCTATGAACGCATGCTCAAAGCCGTCGCCGACCCTAAGGGGGCATATGGCAGGATGCTCGCCGAGGACGAGGAACGCAAGGGCGCGTATGAGTCGCTTCTTTCGAGGACTCCGGCGGAACAGCGTCCTCTCCTTTCCCTTGCCGCGTGGGCAGCCGCCTTCCACGACGAATGGAAATTCTCGATGAACCGCTGCGTCGGCCGCATGGAGGAGTTCTTCTCTCGCGTGCATGAGGAGCGCGGCGTTCCTGTCAGCGTGATGCGTGCGCTCTCCCCGGAGGAGGCGAGAACCTTCCCTATGAAGGCTCCTTTTCGCGCGCATCACGTGCTCTATTCGCTCGACGGGGAGTTCGGCATGCTGCTCGGCGCCGAGCAGGAGACGTTCCGGCAGAGGTACCTGCAGCCTCCTGCTACCCTGCGGGGG
>JBJKRA010000024.1:0-11699 GCA_046704905.1 Candidatus Woesearchaeota archaeon | reverse complement strand
CCACAGGCCAGCGCCTGCAGGTGATCAAGGACGTGCCGATCCACTTCCGCGACATCTCCACCTCGCTCGGGACTGGTACCTTCACCACGGCTCGTACGAAGACCAGCTTCATCGGCAGCACCATGTTCTGGGTGCTCCTCGTGATCGTGGTCGTTATCGCCGGCTGGTACGCCTATCAGCGCAGGAAGAAGAAGAAGCTCCTTGCCAAGGTCTCCGCAAGCGTGAAAAAATGAAGCTGCATAAGGCCTTTTCCCAGGCCCTCAACATACTGGTGCACAGCAAGGTTCGCAGCTGGCAGACCATGATCGGTTTCGTCATAGGCGTCGCGGCGATCGTCGCGATCGTCTCGATCGGCCAGGGGGCGCAGGCGAGCGTCGAGTCCAGGCTCGGCGGCCTCGGGGCGGACCTCATCACCATCTCTCCGGGCGGAGGGCACGCCGGGGGCTTCCGCGTGGCAGGCCGTGGCGGCGGGGACTTCGGCGGCAGCTCTGCGACCACCCAGCAGAACCTCACCAACACGGACATCCAGACCCTCAAGTCCATCCCCGGCATCAGCTTCATCGACGGCCAGATCTCCGGACGCGAGGACGTGACGTACCTCGGCCAGACAGCGTCCCTCGAGATAGACGGCGTGGCGGACACGCTCGCCTGGCAGAACATGGTCAACACCCCGCTCGAGAGCGGGCGCTACCTCGAGGCGGGCGACAGCAACGCGATCGTCCTCGGCTACGGGGTCGCGATGAGCACCTTCAAGCAGCCGCTTCCGGTCAACACCGCCATCACCATCGGCGGCAACATCTACAAGATCGTCGGCATCCTCCAGTCCTCGGGCTCCGGCTTCGGCGGCTCCGACCGGACGATCTACATGCCGATCGCCGCCGCAAGGACGCTCCTCGACAAGCCGAGCAACTACTACGACAGCATCCAGGTGAAGGTGGCCGATGCCAACCAGGTCAGCGCGATCGTGAACGAGACCACGCAGAAGCTCATCATCTCCCGCCATCTCCTCGGAAAGAACCAGGACTTCAGCGTGACCTCCGCCCAGCAGATCCAGTCGCAGGTACAGAGCATAACCCAGACCCTGACGCTCCTCCTCGCGGCGATCGCCGCGGTCTCCCTCATCGTAGGGGCGGTGGGCATAGCCAACACCATGTTCACCTCGGTCCTCGAGAAGACCAAGGAGATCGGGATCATGAAGGCGATCGGCGCGAGGAACCGGGACATCCTGCTGATCTACATCCTCAACTCGGGGCTTGTGGGGCTGGCGGGCGGCATACTCGGTGCCTCATTGGGATCGGCCATCTCGCTCTCGCTCCCGCGCCTGCTCGCCGGCATCGCGCCCGGCGCCGGCGGCGGGACGGCGATCGTCTCGACGAGCCTGCTCCTGACCGCCATGGGCGTCTCGGTCCTGATAGGGATGGTCTCCGGGGAGATACCGGCCTACCGCGCCTCGAGGTTGAAGCCGGTCGACGCATTACGCTCAGAGTGAAAGCGTGGAAGGAGGCGCCGGCGGCGGTGCCCATACCCTCTCCCTGGCCGCCGCCGGCGCTCCCAAACGCTTTTATACTACGACGTCCATAGGCACGCCATGGCAGGACCCCGACATACCCTAATCCCCGCGTCCTACCTCCTCCTCGAGCGGGATGGCGGTATCCTCCTCTCCAGACGGCAGAACACCGGCTTTGCAGACGGCTCCTACAGCTTCGTCGCGGGCCACGTGGAGATGGGTGAGACCTTCGTCGACGCGCTCATCCGCGAGGCGGAAGAGGAGGCTGGCATCAGGATAAGGAGGGAGGATATCTCCTTCGTCCATGCGCTGCACCGCGTATCGACGCTGGGAGAGGAGCGCATCGACCTCTTCTTCCGCGCGCGCAGATGGGCAGGGACAATCGTGAACCGCGAGCCGCAGAAGTGCGCGGAACTCTCCTGGTACAGGAAGGACGCGCTCCCAGAAGGGCTGCTCCCCTTCCTTCGGGACGTCGTCTCGCGCATCGACGCGGGGAAATTCTACAGCGAGGACGGCTTCGTCAAAGGCCGTAAAGCTTATTAAGGATGGCTCTCCAAGGGTGATAGGATGCTCGATTACGGACTCGTCGGCAATTCCATAACGTCGGCGCTCATCAGCAGGAGAGGGGAGGTCGCCTGGATGTGCTATCCGGACTTCGCGAGCCCGAGCGTCTTCGCATCGCTCATCGACGACAAGCAGGGCGGCCGTTTCGCGATCCTCCCTGCAGGGAGAGGTACGGCAAAGCAGCACTACCTCCCGCATACGAACATCCTCGAGACCGTCATCGGCACGAAGGACTATTCGTTCCGCATCCTCGACTTCTTCCCGCGCTACAAGAAGATCGCCGAGAGAAGGTCGCAGATCGTGCGCGAGAACTACCTCGTGCGCATCGTCGAGCCCCTGCGCGGGAAGCCGAGGATACGCATCCGTTTCGACCCGAGGCTCGACTACGCGCGCGGCAGGACCTCTGTCGTGCCCGAGGGCGATTTCCTCAGCATAAGCAACCCCTCGCAGTCGCTGCGCATGGCCACGAACGCGAGCATCGAACGCGTCCTCGACGCCAAGCCCTTCGACCTCACGCACAGGCTCTTCTTCGCGCTCGGCGAGATCGGCGACCCCAAGGCCTTCAACCTCCAGAAGGCCCACACCCTGCTGCGCGCGACCAAGCAGTACTGGCAGAAGTGGGTGGCGACGCTCGTGCTGCCGGAGGAGAACCGCGAGATGATCATCCGCTCCGCGCTCGTCCTGAAGCTGCTCACCTACGGCGAGACCGGCGCGATCATCGCCGCTCCGACGACGTCCATCCCCGAGGAGGTAGGCTCGACGCGCTGCTTCGACTACCGCTACTGCTGGGTGCGCGACGCCGCCTACACGGTCGACGCACTCAACAAGATCGGCCGCGGGCACGAGGCCAAGCGCTTCATGGACTTCATCCTCGAGCGCGTCCTGCATGACGACCACATCCAGACCATGTACGGCATCAACGGCGAGACCAGGCTCAAGGAGTACACGCTCGACCATCTCTCCGGCTTCAGGGATTCCAAGCCGGTGAGGATTGGCAACGCCGCCTACAACCAGGACCAGCACGACATCTACGGCGAGATCATCGACGTGATGTACCTCTACTACGGCTACTACGAGTTCGAGAGGAGGATGTCCAAGAGGTACTGGCGGTTCCTCCGTTGGCTCGTCAACCAGATCAAGTTCAACTGGGACCGTCGCGACTCCGGGATCTGGGAGTTCCGCGGCAGCTACCAGCATTTCACCTACTCCAAGCTCATGTGCTACATAGGCATGGACCGCGCTGTCAAGCTCGCCCAGCACTTCGCCCGCGACGACCTCGCGGGGGAGTGGCTGCCTCTCCGCGACGAGATACAGGCCGACCTCCTCAAGAGGGGCTACGACGAGACGGTGAAGTCCTTCGTCATGTACTACGGGTCAAAGGACCTCGACGCCTCGCTCCTCCATATGACCTACCATGAGTTCCTCGACCCGCACGACCCGAGGCTCGTCAGCACCGTCAAGAGCATCTACGAGACCCTGCGCCACGACTACCTCGTGCAGCGCTACGCGATCAAGGACGACTTCGGCGTCTCGAAGAGCTCCTTCACGATCTGCTCCTTCTGGCTCGTCGACGCGCTCGCCTACATAGGGGAGATCGAGAAGGCGAAGAGCATCTATCGCAAGCTCATCAGGCGCGCGAACCACCTGGGCCTCTTCAGCGAGGACATAGACATCAAGACCAGGAAGCTCGTCGGCAACTTCCCCCAGGCCTACACCCACATCGCCATGATCAACACCTCGATACTGCTCAGCGAATGGTCGAGCAAGAGGAAGAAGATCGACTGGACGCAGGTCAAGAGGAAGAGGTGGATCTGATGCCTCTTCGGTAGGTTTTGCGCTGCCGTCAGGGTCAGCATCATCCCTGCGGAGGCCGTGGGATCGGACACGTGAGCGGTCGTCGGGGGGAGGCTTATGCCCTTCGGGTAGCCCCTGCGGGGGAGACGGCATGGAGGGATTTTTGCATGTAGGCCGGAGCCGATGCTGGCCCGGATCTATCGTCTTTTCTCCTGTTTCTTCTTCGCGCGCGCGCGCTTGAGCTTCCCCCGCTCCTCTTCCGCGACGATGTAGCCCTGGCAGTTCCTGCTCCCGCATCTGCAGGGATGGTCCTCGTAGTTGTCCATGTCGTAGCCGTAGTTGTACGACAGCTCCTCTCCCTTGGCGATGTCCCTTATCGCGCTGATCCAGATGTGGCCCCGCACGATCCCCGTCTCGCAGTTCGGGTCGCACGAGTGGTTGATGAGCCTGGCGAGATTGTACGCTACATTCCCGTCGATGTCGTAGCGCTTGTTGAGCTCGAAGATGTAGACCGCGCCTGCTGCCGCGTCCTGTTTCGCCCTTCCGAGCTGGCGGTCCGCCCGCCGTTCGGATTCGGCCTTCGTGATCTTCTCTCCCACGTACTCGATGACGCGTGTCCCCTTCGGTATCTGCCTGCGCGCGAAGACGCCGCGGTTGTGGATGGAAGAGCGTTTGACGACGAGTAGTGGGTGTGCCATGGGCCCTGGCGGCAAAGAGCTCCTTAATAAACCTTATTCTTCACCGCCGGAGAGGCGCACCGAAGGGTCGATGCGCGAGACGATGTCCTTGAGCTGCTCCCCTTTCTCCGTGACATGGAGCAGGCGTCGCGCCTGGGAGAGCGCGTCCCCCTCTGTCCGCAGCGCCGCGGTCTCCTGCTCTGCGCGGAAGACCTCCTGCCTGGCTTCCTCCTCCCTTCCCGCGACCGAGCGCTCCTCCGCCTCCCTGCATCCCTGCTCATAGGCCTCTGCGGCGGACAGGTAGCCTGCGCGGAGGCGCTCGAGCGTCCTCTGGACGTCGCTGGCGAGGATCGCCGCGATCCTCTCACCCTTGCTCGCCTTGAGCCCGAGCGTGGGGAGGGCCTTGCGCATCTTGCCCAGCGCCTCGGCGACGGCGAGACGCCTGTCTTCCTGCAGCGCCTTCGCCGGGTCGGACAGGTAGGGTGAGAGCGTGTCCTCCATCGAGACCTTTGCGTACTTCTTCATCGCGGGGGCGATTGCCGCGAACCAGGAGACGATCTGCCGCGCCGCGGCGTCCTTGGCCGCCTCGAGCTCCCGGCACTGCGCCCTGGCCTCCTGCCATGCGCGGTAGCCTTCGCTCCTGGGCAGGGCGGCGAGCGCCTCCCTGGCGTGCTCCTCCTTCTCCCTGGCCTCCTTCATCCGTCCCCTGAGCGCATGCTCCTGCCTGCGGTACGCATCGTCGTCGGCGAGCGCCCTGGTGTAGGCGGAAAGGTGCGTGCGCGCCTGCCTGATGTCGGAGAGGCCTGAGCGCGACAGGCGCTGCTCGGTCTTCCCGATGAACGTCCTGTACTGCGTAAGGACCCTGCCCACGGCGCCTATCCCGTCCGAGAGCAGCTGGTCGAGGACGAGGGAGTTCTTCTTCGTCTCGAGGTCGAGCGTATCCAGCAACCCCCGCAGCCGGGAGAGCTCCTCCCCGGGCTCCTTGTCGTTCCCTATCGTTCCCTTGTCGAGGAACTTGGTGAGGCGCTGGACGGCGCTCCTCCTGTTCCCCTCCAGCAGCGCGAGCGTCCGGTGGTCGAGCACCGACGCGTCGTGCGGCTTCATGGCCGAGAGCCGCTCGATGGCGTCCTTCAGGTGCGCGGCCAGCTCCCTCGAGCGCTCGGCGGCGTCCCTCCTGATCGCCTCGAGCCCTGCGGCCTCCTCCTTCTCGTCGAGCCATGGGGGGAGCGAGGGGAGCGTGAGGCCGGCGGGCTCCCTCTTCTTCCGGAAGGCGTCGAACAGTCCCATACGCGGAAAAGAAGCCTGCACCCTATATAATGCTTGCGGAAAGGGCAGGGATGCCCTGCCTGTCTCCGGCGCGAACCGAAACATTTATGTAAGAGGATGGCGGCAGCATACGCATGGTCCGGCCGGAGGTGATCTTCTACATCATCGGGATCGTGTTCCTGTTCTCGACCGTGATGTACTTCTCCTACGAGTTCCTCTTCAGCCTCTCCGACGGGATCAAGACTGTCATCCTCGTCTGCCTGATCGTCGCATCCTTCTTCGGCGCAGAGGTCCTGCGGGAGCGTGACCGCTGATGGCCTGGTATCCCGTGCTCGGCTGGGGCGTCTTCTGGATAGGCCTGATCGTCGCGATCATCCTCTACGCGACGAAGCGGAGATTCTATCCGCTGCTCTATCTCGTCTCGATCGGGCTCTACGTCTTCACGGTGGGGTTCGTGATCGACGTGTTCTCGTTCTCCAAGAACGCGATCCTCGCGACGCTCGCCTTCTCGACCGTATTGATGATCGCGCTCGGCTACTACTTCTCCAGGAGGAAGTGAACGATGGACAGGCGCCTGCTCTACGGGGTGGTCGTCCCGCTCGCGATAGCGCTCCTCCTGATCGCCCTCTCCGCCTCGGACATCGGGCTTTCCGCGGGGATCACGGTAGTGAAGCAGGCGGACCGTGCTGCGCTCGTCGGCGCGGCCGGGGCGAGCGTGCCCTTGGAGACGGTCTCCGTCGACAACGGCTTCTTCCTGCCGAGGAAGTACGCGTTGCCGCATGTCATCGCGTGCCTCGAGAACAGCTCCTCCCCCGGACAGCTTACCGGCACATCGCTCTCCTATGCCGTAGGCACCGATGCGGCCTCCCCCTCCTATCCGATGGGCTATTCGCGCGAGGCGGTCGATCTCGGCCCCTACACGAGCAAGGTCGTGCAGATCAGCCTGCAGAATGTCGACAAGCCCTATCTCCCCGACGGCCAGGCCGCATTCCCCTACGATACCGTCCTCGTCATGAACCTGGACAGCTCGCGCTCCGTCTACGGCTGCTACGACGTCACGCCCGGAGATGTTGCTGGCGCGTTAAGGATACCCATCCGTTAGTGATGCGCTTCTCGATTCTTTCCACCGCAACCCTTAAATAACATCGGGGCGACCTCCGCCAGATAGGGGTTGATAACCATGGCAATCAAGAAAGGAGATACCGTGCAGGTGCACTACACCGGCAAGCTCGAGGACGGGACCGTCTTCGACTCGTCCGAGCAGCACGGCCAGCCGCTCGAGTTCTCGGTAGGGGGAGGCCAGCTCATCAAGGGCTTCGACGAGGCGGTCGTCGGCATGGAGAAGGGCGAGGAGAAGACTGTCACCCTTCCGCCCGACCAGGCCTACGGCGAGGCGAACCCGCAGATGACCCAGAAGTTCCCGAAGGACCAGGTCCCTGGTGAGGTCAAGCCGGGTATGAGCCTCATGGTCAAGACGCCGGAGGGCCAGCAGTTCCCTGCCAAAGTGGCCGAGGTCTCGGACAAGGACATCACCCTCGACTTCAACCACCCGCTCGCCGGAAAGACCCTTGTCTTCACGATCAAGGTCGTCGACGTCAAGGCGGCATAGGAACCCTTTTCCCTTTTTTCCTTCTCATGGAACCGCTCCCGCTCGATCTCTACCAGGGCCTGCTTGATGAGCTGCGCTATCTCGCAGAGGAGGGGATCCCTGTCGTCGTCGAGGGGAAGAAAGACGAGCAGGCGCTTCGCGGATTAGGGCTCTCGCGCATCTACAGGCTCAACGGCAGGCCGCGCTACGCGCTCGTCGAAGAGATCGCAGAGATCGGCGTCTGCAGCGTCCTGACGGATCTCGACAGGACCGGCGAGGAGCTACATCGCCTCCTCAGGGGAGAGCTCTCCTCATTCGGCGTATACATCCGCCCGGTTCTCAGACGAAAGCTTAGGAGGGCCGGTCTCGCGCAGATGGAAGGGCTTGTTCGATATCTCATCCGGCATATCCCTGCCGAGGTACGAGAGCTGGGATGGTTGGAGGTAGTTGAAGTAGGAGGCGAAATCCTTTCTCCTGATCAGCGTCTCGATGGCCTCTACAGGATTGCCTGATGTTCTCATCCCCTCGAGGAAGTCCGCTGCAGGGAAGGATATCCCCGCTTTCGCGTACATAGAGACCAGATGCGCATCTCCCGACGCGACGAGCGGGACGTCGTATTTCCCTGCGAGGCGCATGCTCTTGGCCGGACCGTAGATCTGGTGGAAGACCTCGGTGGCGTTCTTCTCAAGGGCGACAGCCCCTGCCTTGAGCGCGGTCTCGAGGTTCTTCTCCCCAATCCCGCTCGCCCAGTAGAGATGGTTGACGATGACGAAGGCGCCTTTGTCGCGGGCTTCCTTTATGGAGTCGACGAGCGGCCTCCTCCGGGTCATCGAGCCTTCATATCCGTGCACGCCGATCTCCCCCACGTCTGTCATCAGCTCGATCGAGCGCAGCACCAGGAGATGCTTCTCGCCTTCAGGGCCCCTCTCGGTGATGATGAGGTAGCGATCGTCGGTATTCACCTCGTACTCGCGTCCATTGCCTATGATGGCGTTGAGGTCGATGCTGCCGGACGCTATCGCTTCGTAGCCCTGGCTCGTATTGTGGTCGGTCAGCGACCAGACCGCGATGCTGCTGTCGAAGAGGTAAGGGACGATCCTCTCGAGGGGATCGCCGTCAGAGAAGTCGCTGTGGGAATGGTTCTCGAACGGGAGGTGCTTCTCTCCGTCTATCTCCGTGATGACAGGATTCACCCTGCCGAGCATCCTCGCGACGAAGGCCGCCTCCTCGCGGTAGATCCGCGGATGGAGATGCTCAGCGATAAGATGGGGGAAGCCACGCTTGAGGCTCTGCCAGACCTCACGTTTGCCGTCATTCATGCCCAGTGGTAAAACTCAGGGGTTTAATAATCTTTTTATAGCCGCATGGAATCCCTCTCGCCATGGTCGCTGTCGCACTCCTGGACAGGGAAGGGCCCTGCAGCCACTGCGGGAAGGATGCGGTCCTGCAGCACGATACCTTCTTCTACTGCCGGCGCTGCTACCTGCAGGTCATAGAGCACCGCGTCAAGAAGGCGCTGCACGGCAGGCTCGCGAGGGACAAGAGCGTCCATGCGGACAGCGCCATGGCCCTCTACTATGCGAAGCGGCTCTACCCGGCGTTCACCTATACCGAGAGCGGTGGCGATATCAGGCTCCTGTCCCATACCATGGACGACGAGCTCGAGCTCTGGCGGGAAAGGCTCTTCGACGGCCCGATAGAGGTGCCTGATGAGGATCCGGGCATCGTCAAGACGTTCCTCTACGTCACGGACGAGGAGCTGGCCATGGCGGCAAGGCTGCTGGACATCCCCTGGGAGCCCCAAGGGAAGGAGCCCTGGCTCGACGATCTCGACCGGAAGTTCCGCGGCGTGAAACCGACCTTCCTCCATAACGCGGCAGAGCTCACGAAGGCGCTGCGTAAGCCCTGAAGCTGCTGCTGGCGCGCCGTCGCTTTTTCTGCCTATCCTCCGGCACCTTTTGAGAGCTCCTTCCCCTTTCCTCAATGCATGCGTCTCCCCCTCCTCATCGCTGCGCTCCTGTGCTGCGCCCTCCTCGTCGACGCCTATCAAGCGCCGAAGGCTGCTCCGCCCGGGCTCTCCCTGACTCTCTGCCCGGAGCATGATTGTATCCTGCCCTATCTGGTGGCAATCAACCAGAGCACCGGCCCTGTCCGCTGCGCGTTCTACGACGTTTCGGACGAAAGGCTCATAGCCGCGCTCAACGAAAGCGGCGCCTCCCTCTATCTCGATCGGAACAACCATTTCCTGCGCGAAGGGAAAGAGAAAGCCTACACGGGGAAGGTGCAGATAGCGGCGACGCACTATCTCATGCACGACAAGTTCTGCCTCATGCCTCCAGGCACGGTGGTCACAGGATCGTTCAACCCGACCGCGGACAACGACAACGACAACCACGTCCTCGTCATAGAGGACGAGGAGATCTTTGAGCGCTACGGCGCCTACCTCGACGCGCTGGAGGCGGAGCGGAAAGTGGGCTCCTTCCTCCTCGTGCGTCCGGGATTCGTCGCCTGCTTCCCTCCCTACGACGACTGCAGGGGCGTGCTCGCCGATGCCCTGGCGAACGCCTCCTCTGAGATCGACGGCATGATATTCTCCTTCACCGATCCCTGGCTCGCCACCATCCTCCTGCAGAGAAGGGAGGAAGGTGTCAACGTCAGCCTGCTCCTCGAGAAGAGCCAGGCACGGGGGGTCTCTTCGGTCGAGCCCTATCTGGTGGAGAACGATCTCAGCATCCAGGAGGACACCTGCCCCTGTTTCCTGCACCACAAGGTCTTCATCATCGACAAGAAGACCGTCGTGCTCGGCAGCAGGAACCCGACGGTAGGCGGTTCCTGCAACGATGAGAACATGCTGGTCATCGGGAATGAGGGGCTCGCAGAAGAGCTGCTCGCAGAGAAGGCAAGGCTCAGCGCCGGGTAAAGAGCGGTGCCCGGAAGTACTCGCAGGGGGAGTCCACCTTTCGCGTGAGATGGTCGCTCTTTGGGGAGAAGCCCTTGCCCAGGCATACGTAGGGCTCTTTGCCCATGATGCCAAAGAGGCTCTTCCTCCTGATGGCCATCTCCGCCATGTACCCTTCGGCCACCGCAGCGGCGATGTCGTCAGTGCCTATCTCGCCTGCCTTCGCCAGCTCTTGGGGCCTGACCGCGACCGCCATGCCGAAGCTCCCTATCACGGTGTCGATATAGGCCTTGACCGCGCGTTCCGACGCCTTGCCCATGCCCAGAAGGTAGAGCGTGTCCATGCAGAAACTGATGCCCGCTTCGGAATCCTTGAAGGGCGGCCCGAGCAGGAAGCGGAGATTCGCGAGATCGGTCGCATCGCCTATGTACGCAGAGGTGAAAGGCCTGGGCAGGTGACTCCTCCTGATGTCGAGGCGCTGATACGCAAGGGATCGCTGCTCCATCGTCGCTGCACCGGGAGAAAAAACCCTGGGAAGACCCCTGAGGCGGGGTCTTCCTGGGCAAAAGAGGTGATCTAGTGCTTAAACTGTGTAGTGGTGATACTTTTATATAAATTTTTCGTTTCTGAAACCACTTCTCAGTGGTTTCATTATCGATAAGGGATGAAAACCGTTCAGAACTCGTCCAGATTGTCGAGCGCCTGCAGGTAGCCCTTGCTCTTGAGCACATCGGCCTCGCCCTTCCGGTACTTGTAGATGATGTCTCCTTTCTCGTCTCCCCCCAGTTCCCAGGGCTCGACGAGGATGATGTCGCCTTCCCTGATCCAGAGGTAGCGCTTGAGCCTTCCGGGGATCCTGCAGATGCGGGTCTTGCCGTCCAGGCACCGGGCGCGTGCGCGGTTGCCGCCGAGGCGCTGCTCGAGGAGCGCGAGCACCTCCCCCTCTTTCGGGAAGCGGACGCGGATGACCTCGTCAGGATTGGGAGAGCTGTTGCCTTTCTTGGCGCCGCCCTTCTTCTTCTTCTTGGCGTTGCCTTTTTTCTGTGGTTTCATCTGAAAGGGAAAGAATGGGCATCGTTTTATAAATGTTTCGGCCAGGGACAGGCACATGGACGTCTTGCTTCCGCGGCTTCGGCTTTGGGAGCAGGCGGTCGGCGGAATGCAAACGTATTAAAGGGACTGTGCTACTGCAGGACCGGCAGGACAGTGCAGAGAGATGGATCAGGCAGAGAAGGATTCCTACAAGTGGATAGCGTTGTCCAATACCACGCTCGGCGTCTTCATGGCGACGCTGACGGGCTCTATCGTCATCATCAGCCTGCCGGCGATCTTCCGCGGCATCAACCTTGATCCGCTCGAGCCCGGCAACATCAGCTTCCTGCTCTGGACCCTTATGGGCTATCT